>WFRC01000105.1 GCA_015486685.1 Caldifarciminota bacterium | reverse complement strand
ATAGTTTATAACTACCTCCATTTTTTTATTTTCCCTTTGGGCTTTGCATTCACTATTTCTATTCCTTCTTCTACATCAACAGAAGAGGATTTAGAAAATCCAAGAATCTGACTGGGGTATACACTCCTGTGTCCTGTTATAATGTAACTTATAACGGCAGAAATGGCAGCATATGGGCCTATTGCAGGTCCAAATAGTTCTATTGCCATTATTCCTGCTGATATAGGAGCGTTGGCTGAACCGGAGAGGACAGAAATCATACCTATAGCAGCAAAAAATGTAGGATTAAGATGGAATAATCTTCCAAAAACATTTCCTGTTGTAGAACCAACAAAGAAAACAGGAGTAAGTATTCCACCACTTCCCCCAAAATTCAGGGTTACAGAGGTAAAAATTGCTTTCCATATACCTGAAAGAAGAGGAATTTTTTCACCAGCCAGTGCCTTTTGAATTATATCCATTCCAAGACCTGTATATTTGCCAGAAAGTAAAAAGGCAAGAATAATTATAACAATACCACCGATTATTGCTTTCAGAGGTTCAGTGATATGAAGTTTTTTATTTAGAATTCTCCCTATTGACAGAATTTCAATGAGCGTTAGTGATACAATACCAAAAAATATCCCGGCTCCCGCAGATTGCACAAATATAATACTGGAAAAGTGAAGAGGAATATTTACGCCATAATTAAAATAGGTTAATCCCAATTTCGATGTAACCTCAAAACTTATTATTCCAGCAACAAACGATGGAAACAGTACATCATAGAAAACTTTTCCTATAAACAAGACCTCAACTCCAAATACGGCGCCTGCTATAGGAGTGCCAAATACGCTGGCAAATCCAGCACTTATTCCGCACACAACTAATTTTCTTCTGTCTACATTGTTCAATTTAAATATGTCGGAAAGCAATGAGGCTATTCCTCCCCCAATCTGAGCACTGGGTCCCTCTTTGCCTACCGAACCTCCTGTGATTACAGTTATTATCGTAGATACAGCCTTTACAGGGATAACAGCAGGATTTATTCTACCAGACCTTTTATGAATTGCTTCTATAACTTTTTCAGTTCCATGTCCCTTCGCATTTGGAGCAAAATACTTTATAATAATCGTAGAAAGAAAAAATCCTGCGGGTGCAAGTAGGAAATAGTATTTAAAATGTAATATATTTATGGATAATTCAAGAAATTTTAAAAAATACCCTACTGATATTCCGACTAAAATTCCAACTATAGAAGAGAGTAAGAACCATTTAATAACGCTTGCAATAAGTATTGGATATTCCTGGTACCTCTCTTTTATAAAATCTATAATTTTTCTCATCGTAATAGCATACTAAAAATTTTTAAACTGGCGCCCAATTTTGATATTCTGAGTTGTTTGATAATTTGTGCATTTATCTCCTTTTTTCACAAAATAGCACAAAAATAAAAAATGTCAAGGTAGTAATTTAGGGTCAGGTCTTGACTTTTGCACTTAAAGTGTATCTGCAATGATGATCCGTGATTAACAAAACAAACGAAATGAACGAAAAAGAACACCCTCCCTTAGTTCCTCCCCTGTCTGCGTGCGGACACGCACAGGTAGACATCAAGGGAGGGAAATTTAATGAAAAATGCAAAGTGAAAAGTGCAAAATGAAAGAGATAGCCATAAGCCGTTGGTAGTTGGCCGATGGCAAAAGGAGGTCTTTTCCCCTGGCAAATTCGTTGTATTAACTGAATCTAAAACTGAAATTTTATTTCTTGCAATATTGCAGTTTTATCTTTGAACTAACAATCAAAAAAAATCTTGACTAATGAAAATTTTTATGTATTATATATTAATGCTAAATGTTAAAGGTTGAATGGAACGAAGACGCTCACCGCTATCCGCTGATTGCCAAAGGACACCCTCTCTTAATCTCCCCCAGAGGGGGAGAGATAGGAAGTTTCCCTCCCGTCAAGGGAGGGAAAAGAGAATGAAAAAGGAGAAAAGACGGTTGAAAGAGAGAAAAAACTGTTGAAAGTTGGAAGAGAGATGGAGCAGTAATTTGCCTGCGGCGTTATTTAAGGAGAAAGGGAGAAATGAAAATGAGAGAACTGGAGAAAAATATTTTAAATAATGAACAAATCAACGAAATTAACGAAATAGACCAGATAAACCAAATAAACTAACGGAACAAACGAGACAAATTTATCCCGTGAAATGTGAAACTATTTCACCGGGACGAAAAAAAGGAGATGAACAATGAAAGACCTTGCAGTGAAGAAAGAAAGCCTTAATGTTGAAGTATTGTTAACTACGGGAGAGACTTTGTCAGGGAAAATCTTTGTGAGTCCTGTGGCGGAAAGACATGAAGGAAGAGAATCTATTCTGGATATGGCAAATAATATGGAGAATTTTTTTGTATTAATTACAGACGATGGTGTATATATTATTCACAAAGTAGCATTGCTTGAAATAATAGCCGACACTAAAACTGAGCCAGCCGAAATATATTTTCCTGCGTTAGTAGATGCGAAAAGAGAAAAGGTTGAAGTGCACTTTATCAACGGAAAATCTGAAGAAGGATACCTTGCCTTGCTGCTTGACCCTTATAAATCGCGTCTCCTTGATTTTATGAATATCGAAGATAATTTTTTTGTAATAAAGGAGGGGGATAAAATCTGTATAATAAACAAAAGGCAAGTAGAGTATGTAAAACCAGTAAAGGGGGAGTGATGGCAGAGATAGATGCTTTCCTTAATGTTTTGCTGCAATACAGCGCTGATAAATTATGCATTTCCACCGGGGAATCTCCATGTATAATAAAAGAGAATAAAAAAATATCTGTTTCAAATACTTCTGCTTCACAGGAATGGATTATAAAGGTAATAGAAGAGATTGTCCCTTCATCTTTGCAGGGTAAATGGATGCCAGAGACCTCTTTTGATTATCAATTATCCACAAATACCTTTGTTTGTAATGTAAAACAGATAGATGGAAATACTTCCGCTGTATTTTCCAAGAAAGTAGAGGAGTCTGCAATTATCCAGGGAGAAAAGCAAGGTGGATATGTCATTGATAAATTTCTTCGCTTGATGGTAAAGAAAAATGGTTCTGATCTTCATATGACTTCAGGGGAATCTCCCATTGTAAGAGTGGACGGTGATTTAATGAAATTAGAGGGATTTGCTCCATTTAGCACAAAAGAACTGGAAAGGATGTTTTTTGAAATTATGACAGAGAAACACCAAAAGCATTTTCAATCCCATAATGAGGTAGATTTTGCCTACGAAATAGAGGATGTCGCCCGTTTCAGATGTAATGTGTATATGGATAGGAATGGAATTGCTGGGGCATTCAGGTTTATTCCAAATGAGGTAGTAACTGTGGAAGCCCTTAAATTGCCAACGGCTATTGTGAATTTAGGTTATCTTTCAAAAGGTTTGGTTTTGGTTACAGGTCCTACGGGAAGTGGGAAATCTACGACTCTTTGTGCAATGATAGATTTTGTAAACAGGGTAAGGACTGACCATATCATTACGATAGAAGACCCTATAGAATTTGTCCATAATAACAAAAAGTGTCTTGTGAACCAGAGAGAGGTTGGGGAACATACAGATTCATTTGCCTCTGCGCTCAGAGTCGCTTTGAGAGAAGACCCTGATATTGTAATGGTCGGAGAGATGAGAGACCTTGAAACAATTGCCATAGCACTTGAAACAGCAGAGACAGGCCATCTTGTATTTGGAACCCTTCATACCACAACTGCTGCAAGCACGGTAGATAGGATTGTAGACCAGTTTCCTCCGGGACAGCAAGAGCAAATAAGGGTATTACTTGCTGACGAACTAAAGGCTGTTGTATCACAAACATTGTGTAAGAAGATTGGTGGGGGAAGGGTTGCTGCGATGGAAATACTTCTCATAACACCTGCTGTCTCCAATCTCATCAGAGAAGGCAAAACATACCAGATACCATCCATCATTCAAACAGCAAAGGGGTTAGGTATGACTACATTGAATGATTCACTCATTAACCTTGTTAAGAAGAAAAATATAGAACCAAGAGAGGCTTATATCAAAGCAGTGGACAAAAAAGGTATAGAAGGAATAATGAAGAGAGAGAATATTCCAATGGGATTTCTTGATGAAATTGCGCTTTCCTGAATGTTTTAAATATATGAGATTTATCCTGTTAGTTTCTATAATACTTTTTGCGGGGGGTTGTAAAAATAGCCTGAATCCAAGCCCTGAAATTACACTCGTTCTGGATAGAGATTATTATCCTGTATTTCATAAGGTTGTAAATAGTGCACAGAAAACGGTTCATTGCGTGATGTATATAGGAAGGGTAAATAAAGGGACATTGATTGAGAAGATTATTTCTGACTTAAAGGATGCCGAAGCAAAGGGTATTGAGGTAAAGGCAGTATTTGAATACAGCAGTTATGATTCATCTCTGAATGCGGCAAATGAAGTATTTCAGGATACCCTGAATTTATATGGAATAAAAACTCAGTGGGATAATCCGTCAATAACAACCCATGCAAAGATACTTATCGTAGATTCAACATACATTTTACTGGGTTCAACGAACTGGACAGCAAGTGCATTACAAAGAAATCACGAGGCTAATATACTGTTAAATAATATGGAGTTAGGCATAGAACTTGAAAACTATTTTGGAAAGATATGGGAGGGACAATGATAGAAAGATATCGTATACCGGGAATAGAAAAAATATGGAGTGATGAGAATAAATTCCAGAAATGGCTGGATGTAGAAATTGCTGTAATGACGGCAATGGCTAAAAAAGGATTAATTCCTGAAAAAGCAGTGATAGAGGTAAAAAGGAAGGGGAAATTTCAGATAGAAAGGATTAGAGAAATTGAGGAAACCACAAATCACGATGTTATAGCATTTATCACGAATGTTGCTGAAAATGTGGGAAAATACGGCAGATATATACATAAGGGATTAACATCTTCTGATGTGATTGATACAGCGAATGCCCTCTTGATTATGGATGTGTCTAAAATCATTAAAAAGGACATCAAAAAGATAAAAGATATATTAAAAAGGCAGGCGTTGAAATATAAGGATTTATTGTGCATTGGCAGGACACACGGCCAGCATGCAGAACCCACTACATTAGGGTTAAAGTTTCTCTCCTTTTACAGCGAAATGCTCAGGGCGGAGGAGACATTTAATGAAGCCGTTGAAAATGTGAAATATGGAAAAATATCCGGTGCAGTGGGTAATTTTGCCCACCTTTCACCTGCAATAGAAAAGATTGCACTGAGGGAATTGGGATTGAAACCAGAACCTGTATCCACCCAGATTGTACCGCGGGATAGATATTTAAGATACCTTTTTGCCATAGCAGTAATTGGTGCTGCACTTGAAAGGGCGGCAATGGGAGTGAGGCATCTGTCAAGAACAGAAATTGGAGAGATTCAGGAGCCATTTGCAAGGGGGCAGAAGGGGTCTTCTGCTATGCCACATAAGAAAAATCCCATAATCTGCGAAAGGATATGTGGAATGGCAAGACTTCTCAGGGGATATATTGTGCCTGCATTTGAGAATGTTTCCCTCTGGGATGAAAGGGATATAAGCCACTCATCTATTGAAAGGATAATTTTGCCAGACAGTACTCAATTGATTGTATATATGATGAGGAAGATGGAGTATGTATTTGACAAAATTGTTGTAAATGAAGATAGAATAAAGGAAAATCTCAATTTTGGCGGAGGGGTAATATTCTCTCAGGACATTCTAATTGCCCTTGTAGATAAAGGATTAAGCAGAGACGAAGCATATAATATTGTTCAGAAATCAGCACATTATGCACTGGAACATAAAATTCCATTTACAGAGATAATTAATAAAAACAAGGATATAAAAAAATATTTAAGCAATAAAGAATTAGGTAAAATTCTTTCCCCTATCAGATACAAAAAGCATGTGGATTATATATTCAGAAGAACATTAAAGGGTGGGTGAGGGGAATCGAACCCCCAGCCTTCGGAGCCACAGTCCGACGCTCTAACCTGTTGAGCTACACCCACCATATCTACGCGCCTGGAGGGACTTGAACCCCCAGCCGTCGGATTAGAAATCCGATGCTCTATCCAATTGAGCTACAGGCGCTCATTAAAATATAATTTTATAAATGAAAAAGTCAACAAAAATTTTCCACATTTTGAGAAAACATTCAGAGTTATTCGGAAAATCTTCCGTCATCTTTTGATACAGGGAGTTTCTTTACATTTTTCAGAAGCCATCCCTTCTTTTGAATTTCTATTATATCAAATTCAGGCACGTAGGGTTTAATATCCAGAAGGGGTGTTCCGTCAACAATGTCTATATTTTCTATATGGAGTATATTATCTTTAATTTTAATGAGGTGCACTACGGATATACCGATAGGGTTAGGATGTGACGGTGCGCGTGTGGCGAATACTCCTCGTAATTTATTATCCATATAAGGTATAACCTCCAGCGAAAATTTTTTAGACAGATGAAAATGATATATCAAGATGATATGAGAAAATCCTTCAATATCCTTTAATCCTCTGACATATTTGGGGGACAATTCAACTGTGCCTTTGACACCTTGTGCCGAAGAAGGTTGAATGGGTATCCCTCTTGGTTTCTTAAATGGGGAATGAATAATCCCAATAGGTGTATATTTTATTTTATCCATAATTTCTATTCCTTTCCATCTTCATTTAATATACACAATTCTTCGTATTTTGCAATGATTTTTTATTTTTGTTTGCAGTTAGCAGGGTTCGCGCCAAAATTCCGTAAAAGTATGTGCTATATGCCTGAACTTTCCCATTCCTATACCATTTTTTTCTTGACTTAAACATTATCTTTGTTAATATCTGGTATGGAAAGGAAAAAGGGATACGGGTTTGGCACAACGGCTGTATTTCTATCTTCTATAAGCACAATTTTCGGAGCAATTTTATTCCTGCGTTTCGGATATGCTGTTTCCAATGCAGGTTTACTCGGGACAATTCTCATTGTTATTATTGCCCATCTTATCACTATTCCCACAGCACTTGCAATATCAGAAATTGCAACAAATATGCATGTTAAAGGTGGAGGAGAGTATTATATAATAAGCAGGTCATTTGGAAAGATTATAGGCGGCTCAATAGGAGTATCACTTTATTTTGCCCGTGCCATTTCAGTATCATTTTATATGGTTGCATTTTCTATAGCATTTGAACCTATCAATACCATTCTTATGGCAAGGTTTGGGTTTACTATAGACCTGAGGATAATAAGCCTGGTATTTACTGCGGGTATCATATTTCTGGAAATCTGGAAAGGGGCAAACATCGGGATAAAATCTTTGTGGGTTGTATTTACTATACTTGTTATTTCAATTATTTTATTCCTGTTCGGTAAGACATTACCAGATGCAGTTCCTTTGAGTATCACAACGCATATAAAGAATCCAGATGCCTTTTTCAAAGTTTTTGCCATTGTATTTCCTGCCTTTACAGGGATGGCGGCAGGTGTAGGTTTATCAGGGGACTTAAAAAGACCGGAGAGGTCAATTCCCATTGGTATACTTTCTGCTTCCATTACAGGTATGTTGGTATATATTATAGTTGCCATAAAACTTCATACAAGTGCATCCCCGCAGGCACTTGCTTCTAACCCATTGATAATGAGCAAGATTGCCGTATGGGGACCTATTATCCCTATTGGACTTGCGGCCGCGACATTGTCATCTGCCATTGCCTCGGCTATCGTTGCCCCCAGAATCCTTCAAGCATTAGCAAAAGATGGTGTTCTCCCGTGGAATAAAGTAAATAGATTTTTCTCTAAAGGTGTAGGGAAGGTCAACGAACCTGTAAACTCTGTTATGGTCACAGCCATCATAATCCTGCTATTTATACTGCCTAATAGTCTTGATTTTATTGCCCGTATAATTACAATGTTTTTTATCATTACATACGGGGTTCTGTGTGGTATATCCTTTCTTGAGCATATTGCTTCAATACCATCATACAGGCCTGTTTTTCATACAAAGTGGTATCTGTCTTTGATTGGTGGGGTTATGAGCATAATAATAATGTTCCAGATTCAACCTATATATGCAACGCTTGCGATTCTAATAATGTTTTTGATATACAGGGTAATCCAATATTATCACAAAGATGCAAGGGGTCTTTCGTCACTATTTCAGGGTGTTGTATTCCAGATTACCAGGTGGTTGAAAATTATTTCACAAAGGAATTACAGAAATCTGTCTCACTATGATTGGAGGCCCTCAGTAGTGGCTATTTCCAGAAATCCTCTGGAAAGAATATCAATTGTTGACATTTTGAGATGGATTTCTTACAGATATGGGTTTGGGACATTGATTCACTTTGTTCAGGGATTTCTAAGCCCTGAAACTGCTGCTCAGGCAAAGGATACCAAAAAGCAATTGGTCAATATGGTCGAAAAGGGAAATGCAGGTATTTATATTGATACCATTGTATCACCCTCAAAAAAATCAGCGGTTGCACAAATTGTGCAGTTATCAGGTGTTTCAGGGCTGGATAATAATACATTACTGATGGAATTTGACAGGGATAACCCGGAAAATCTCCCCGACATTATAGATGCATATAAATTTGCAGTGAGCGTAAGGTATAACATTCTCATCCTCCGTTCGTCTCCAAAGCATTTTGGGTATAAAACTTCCATTGATGTCTGGATAACCGACAAGAAATATAGAAATTCTAACCTTATGATAATTCTTTCATATATTATAAGAGGGCACCCTGAATGGTCAAAGGCTAAAATCAGGATATTTGCAGCCTTCCCATCGAAAGAGATTGAGAATAATGTGAATGACCTGAAGTATGTCATTGAAAGCGGCAGGCTTCCTCTTTCCTTTAAAAATATTATTCCTGTATCCTACGGAAAACAGGGGAAAACTATTGAAGAGGTAATTGAGGAATATTCCGCTGCCGCAGACCTTGTTTTTTTAGGATTTACACCCGATATGTTAAAAGAGACAGGTAAAGATTTATTTCTGAAATATTCGGAGCTAAATGAAATCTTGTTTGTTTCCGCGAATCAAAATATCCTTATTATATAAAATAAATACTGCTGTCACAAAATTTGCTTGACTTTGGGATAAATTATCTTATTATATGAATACGGGGCGTAGCGCAGTCTGGTAGCGCGCTTGGTTCGGGACCAAGAAGTCGGTGGTTCAAATCCACTCGCCCCGATAAATTATTTTATTGCCTCATAGTATGGAGTTAATGCCTTAATTCTGAATGGCTTGGAAAGTTTCTGTATGGCACAATTCTGAATTTGCCTTACCCTCTCTTTTGTTAAATTAAGCATCATTCCAATATCCTCTAATGTTCTTGGCACTCCATCTATAAGTCCATATCTCAATTCTAAAACAACTCTTTCTTTTGGATTCAAATCATTTAATAAACCATATAATCTATTTTTAAGCATCTTCTTTGCAAATTCGACTTTTGGATTTGGAGCATTTACATCTTCTATAAATTCACCAATATAGGTATTTTTTCCTTCCTGTATGGGTTTATCCAGAGGCACAGTTTCCTGTACGGCTTCAAAAATAAACTCTATCTTTTTCACGGTGAGTAAAACCCTTTCGCTTATTTCCTCAAGTGTAGGAAATCTCTCCAATTCCCGCGTTAAGTTTATCTTTTCCTTAAGTATCTTATAATACATATCCATAACATGAAGAGGTATTTTTAATGCTTTGGGTTGCTCTGCCACAATTTTATTTAATGCCTGTTTTATCCACCATATAGCGTAGGATGAAAATCTGAATCCCATCCTATAATCAAATCTATCTATAGCCTTTACTAAAGCGCTGTTTCCCTCCTGAATTAAATCGTTCATCTCTACGCCTCTACCTATGTATTTTTTGGCAACGGAAACAACAAGTTTTATATTTCCTCCAATAAGTTTATCCTTTAATTCCATTATCTCTTTTTCAATAATATCTATCTTTTTCAACCGTTCTTCTATTTCGGACAAACTTATTCGGTATTTATGCTCATATATTTTGATATTCCTTTTTATATGCTTTGTGTTTCTATCCCCGTTTTTTCGTCTATCCATTTTTTGATAAAGTAATAGTAATCCATTATACCTTATTCTTTCGCCATTAATGATTTTTTTAAGATATTTAGGCTGGATATTAAGGAAGGCCGTTTTCTTTGCAATTATATGTCTAATTTCATCTATTTCGTTGGTATTTTTACTATTCCCCCATCTTTTCCACTGTTTTTTAATCCATCCCACCCTGTGTAAAAAATCATATTTTTTCCACTGAAAGTATTTCTTTCTATTTTTTGGATAGCTCAGAAGAAAAAGATGTTCAACACCCATCTCGTAATTTCTGACCATTTCAGTATATTTAATTAATTCCCTTACTGCCCAGTATGAAGAAAATATTGTTTTATTGAGACACCTTTTTTTCTCGGTAAGAGATTTTGCAATCTTGATTTCATCTTCTTTCGGAAGCACATAGGACTTACCCATATCTTTAAGATATATTTCAAGTGGTTCTATTGAATGGCTATATCCATTTTTGGAGGTTTCGGATTTTACCATTTTTTCCATCCTATAAATCTCTCTTTTCCATCAGGAGGCTTTCCTCCTCTTTCAGATACTGCGTAATATCATCTCCGTTCTTTTCCTTGTTGATAATTTCCCCCTGAATCTCTTTAATTTTTCTATTAATCACATTCTTTTTTATCTTTTTCACTATCCCCTGCAAGAATGATGCACTGTCATTTTCGTTAAAGAGCCTTTCTACCACAGGGTTTATGGCATTTTCGTCAATCTCGCTAAAAAAATCCTCTCTTTTGGGAAATATTCCCGAATACATCTTTCTTAGAATTTTTTTCACAACAGGATGTTCCACATCTTCTGTAGAAATTTTGCCGTCAACATAGGAGAATAGTTTGTTGTCCTGAATGAGAAGCAATATCAAGGCAAGTTCTAAGTTAAACGCCTTTATGCTACGAGGTTTTTCTTTTGTTTTCTTCTCTTCTAAATTTCCTGATAAAATAATGGGATTTATGGATAACCTTTTGCCTATTTCATCTGCATAAATTTCCTTTCTCACAGGGTCTTTAATATGCGAAATCATCTCCTGAAACTGTTTTGCCGTTTTTTCCCTGTTGAATATATTTTCATCTCCTTTATTCTTTT
>WFRC01000104.1 GCA_015486685.1 Caldifarciminota bacterium | reverse complement strand
GTATCAAATGAATATGATTTGGATGAGAGTTCCTATCCTATCCAGGAAATAATAGATATTCTTAATAAAAAGAAAATAAAAGGAAGTTTTAAATCTCTACCGCATGGTTCTTCGATTTTAGACAGAAAAAAAGGGTTCTCTGTGGTTGTATGTGATATTTAGATAGGGATGCTTAGAGCGGGAAATCTAAAAAATTATAAAGAATATGGAGAAGCAATGCTTGTTAATTGTGATATAAGGAATTTGCCTTTCAAGGTGAATAGTTTTGATGCAATTTTACAAACAATATTGTTTTCAGGTCTTTGTGGGGTGAATTTCATAGTTGAATTAGGGAAAAAGGGTGGTGTATGGGGATAGTGTAGATGTTTACTCATTTATACCTTGTTTTACAATTTCCATTACGGTTTTTTCTAAATTATCGGTGAATATCAGAGACTTTTTATATCCGTAAGATTTTTTTACACTTTTTTCTCTTATCAGGACAGAAAAAGGTAGATTTATACCCACATCCTTCCAGATTTTTTTCTGAAAAATTTCATTCAGAAGGTCTATTTTTGGTGGCAAGATGACAGGAGGATAACCAAGATTATCGGATAGTGCTTCACCCTGTTCTCCTGCTGCAATAAGTATGTCAGGATGGAATTTATTTATGAGAAAATCTGTCATTGTATCAATAATTGTTCCTTTCGATTTAATTACAAGGGGTTTATAGTCTGCGAAAAGCACATTTTTTAAGCCACTTTTACTATCTGTGCAGGTTCCAACAGTGATGTCAAACGATGTAAAAAAATCTGCTTTTATAAGGTTGAGTATAAATTTGTCTGTTTTAGAAAGATGAAATTCCTTATGGAGGATTTCAGGTTGTACCCATACAAATATCTTCATTTAACAGGGAATTTTCCCTCTTTTACATCCTTTATATAAGAAGAAACTGCCTTTTTAACCTCCTTCCCGATATCTGCATACCTTTTAACAAATTTAGGCTGGAATTCTTCATACAATCCTAATATATCATGGATAACAAGAATCTGGCCATCACAATATGCCCCTGCTCCAATCCCGTAAACAGGTATAGTAAGTTCGTTGGTCAATTGTTTTGCAATATCAGGAGGTACAGATTCAAGTATAATGGAAAAAACACCTGCCTCCTGAAGCAGGGATGCGTCTTCTATAATCTTCTTTTTCTCTCCTTCTGTTTTGCCCACAATCCTATATTTTCCGAATTTTTTTACTGATTGAGGTGTAAGGCCTAAATGTCCCATCACGGGAATACCAGCATCCAGAATCCTTTTTATTGTGCCGATAAATTCTCTGCCTCCCTCAATCTTAACACCATCTGCACCTGCCTTCATAAATGTGCCCGCATTTTTTACTGCATCGCTTGTACTTATCTGAAATGATAGAAATGGCATATCCGCAATGACCATTGCCCTTTTTACACCTCTTACTACTGCCTTTAAGTGGATAAGCATCTCTTCCATACTTACAGGAATTGTTGTTTCATAGCCCAGAACAACCATACCAAGGGAATCACCCACAAGTATTATGTCCATCCCTGCATCATCTTCAATCCTTGCAAATGGATAATCGTAGGCAGTAAGGAGAGCAACCTTTTCGCCCCTTTGTTTCATTTTAATCAGCTCGGAAACTGTTATCTTATTTTTCAATTCTGCCAACAACTCTAAATTTGTCTCCCAATTTTATGGCATTATGTCCCATTATTGAAAGCATATATCCTGTAGCAGTTCCATCACTTCCTTTCAGATTGATAACCTGAATCTTTCCAACAGGAATAATAGGTAATGCGCCCTCTCCTGATTCTGTTGGAATGGTGTTTTCTCTATAGAGAAGCAAAATATCGCCCAATTGAAGTGTGTAATCCGAATCAGGCTTCACATAAACAATATTAAATGGCTTAATAATCTGTGATTCCCCCTTAAAATAGACAAGATGTCCCGTGATATTTGAAATGAAGGGTTTAGGGGTTCCAGAAGGTAAAGAAGGAATGAATCGTTTCATAAACAGATCTCCAACCTTAATGGGTTCAAACGACCTCAAAATCTTTACAACGGCAGTATGTTTTTCTGTATCCAGGACCTGAATATCACCCAGAATTTTAACCACATTTCCAAGATAATCATCAG
>WFRC01000103.1 GCA_015486685.1 Caldifarciminota bacterium | reverse complement strand
TACCTCCTATTATCTCATAGTATTTAGGTCACGGTTGCAGGTAGGTGATACCATGACATAAATACGGCTCTTGAAATGCTTAGCGGAATGCTTAGTCACGGTTGCAGGTAGGTGATACCATGACCGAGGTCTGCAAGCACAGAAATGGAAAGGAGCGGTTGAGAGAAAAGCAGGAGACCCCAAGCTTAGAAAAATGTGCGGTTCATCCCATACCTCCGGTTCGTCTGTCATGGAAGATAAAAGGAATAAATAGGTGGTAACGATGATGGAAGAATGGAACTGTAACATATGTCTGCGTATAACACACTTTCCCTAGGAAGACTTAAATAGATTTCTACTATGGAAGAACCGTGTACGGAGAAAACACAAGAACAGGCTATTTAGGTGATTGTGATGGGAATTAAAAAGAAGACTATGGTATATATCAGAAGCACCCGTGCTATGAGGACCTTACACTGGATGATGATGGTTTCTCTGGGGTTCATCCTGAGGCCATCTTTCTACGAAGAGAATGTTATAAACCTTATTTTTCCTTTGATTGCAGTAGCGTTCCTATGGCAGTACACGACCATGATAAATGACATATACGATATTGGCATAGACAGAAAGGTCCATCCGGACAGACCACTTGTCTCTGGAGAGATAGAAGCGAGAACTTATAGAAATATGGCGTATTTTTCACTTCTTTTTGCGATGTTTTTCTCTTTCTTATCCAGTTTTTTTGTACTTTTAATGAGCTTTCTCTTCTTCTCTCTGGCCATAGTATACTCCGTTCCTCCCGTTCGAATAAGAAACAAGTGGTACGGAAGCGTTATAATGGGCACTGCTTCGGCTATAGAGGTCTCGGCAGGATATTTTTCGCATTTCTGGGTAATAGATGGACATTTCTTTTATTTTACACAACCGAACATTCTTATGGTGGATGTTCTGATTCTGGTTTTCTTTGCTCTATCTATTGCCCCCAATATAACTGCATATATGGACTATAAAGGGGATATAGAAGCGGGAGTCTGTAGTATATATACCGTTCTCGGAAAAGAGCGGGGAAAAACGGTGGTTTCTGTGATGCTTTTCATCCTATTTTTACTTCCGTCCATTCTTTTTCCCACAAGCTTCAATATTATGCTGGGCCTTTCTTTAGGACTGATAACATATGTTATGTTCTCAAAATACGAGTGTGCCAAGTGTGTTTTTACCATGTACTTCATAGAATTAATATACTTTATAATTTATTTTTTGTATTTAAAATGATTTCTCTGCATCTGTAATTTATAGGTACCGACATAACCTTCTAAACTTATAGTGCCTCTGGATAGCAGTCGCCAATCTGACTTTTTTTTGACTCTATGATACTATCAAAAGGATTTTGTCAGATTATTTTGCCCTTCTTCTGGAAGCCGAGACGAGTAGCGATAGTTCCGAGCTTCGCTCCTGAAAAGGAGCAATAGTCGGCGGAATTCCTCTGGAATCCTGCCTTGAGATTACTAGTCGGAGATATCATAAGTTTAGAAGTTGTGCCTGGCTATCCTAGTATTTTGTCATTTTATTCGTGTATCTGTACATCCATATCATTCTTGGAAGTATGCCGAAAGCCCTCTTTCTGATAAGATATATTGTCGCCTCTTTGATACTTATTTCTCTGAAAGACCTTCCGTTCGCTAGTTCCCCTATCAGGTTCATCTGTCTATCTTTCATGGAATAAACCATCTCGTGATTTTTTTCCCCGTTCTTTTGGAAGAAGGGCTGTTTTCTGAGAATTCTGTCATATCTCTTAAAAACATCCTTTTTTTTCTTTTCATCCATCATCTCCGCACCCACTTGGCCGGCCAATCTTCCGCTGACAACTGCAGGATATATTCCTCCGTAGCTCACCGAACTCGTGAGTCCCGCGGCATCTCCACACAGCATTATGCCTTCTTTCGAATAGTATCTCATTTTGAAATTTAAAGGTATGAGTCCACCGCTGGTAAAATATATCTTTTTATATTTATATCTTTTTAGAAACTCTTTATTTGAAGCAGAAAGATTTTTTCCTTTCAGAACCACACCCACATTATCTTCCCCGTCATTTCGGGGGAAGATGTACCCATATCCATCTGGATACTTCGAAGAGAAAATTATGCTCTCGTAGTCTCTGTATCCACTTCGGCTTTCAGCATAATTTATGGAAGCTACGACGAAATCTCTTTTTTCATAGGCCTGCATAAAGTTTCCTATGAGAGACACCGGCCCGTCGGCACCTATAATGTATTTTGCATCTACCCTATCTTTTGAGGTGAAAATTCGATAGCCGCCGTCTTTCTTTTTTATATTTATTGCATATTCATTGAGATGGTATATAGCACCGGAGCTTTTTGCCCTCTCATACAGCTCATTTTCAAATATTTCTCGCGATAGAATGGCCATGCCTTCATCTATAAATATGTATTTATTATTTGGCATTAGCATCCTGTATCCTTTAAGGGTGGTTCTTATCCAGCCTCCTTTATCCATGCCCATAGCCTTAAGGGAGTTCAGGGTAACGGTTTCTCCACACTGAACAGGAAACCCAATCTTCTTTTTCCTATCGATAACCAGAACTCTAGCACCTTTTTTTTGCAAGGGCCTCTGCTGCCGAGGAACCTGCACCTACAATCACGAAATCATACATACTTGCACCACATCACAGCTTATTATTCTTATTATATTTTTTAATCATTAATATATAATATAATAGTCCAATGACTATCGAAATACCGAGCAATATTGTTGCAGTTATATCAAATATATGCATTGCAGGAATGTGAATTTCTCGGACCATGGTCTGGTCATATACGGAAGGGCTCGGTCCTGATATTACTATAAGCCAGTAAGAAGGCGTGTAGAAGCCTATAAGAAATCCTAAGAGGCCTGAAAGGGAGAAAGAAAGCGGTGCGATAGCAGTGTCTCTGGCAGTAAAAGGTTTGCAGTTGTAGAAGAACGCGGTCGCTATAAAGAGAATACTCAGAATAAATGGACCAGTTCCCAGAAGATAGGACGAGGCAAGCGCAAGAATAGAAAATGCTATCGCAACATTTCTATACTGCTTTTTGTTGAATGTGACGGCGTTCCATTCTTTAGAGAGGTTTTCGAGCATGGTCCACATCTGTGCTCCCGCCAGAGCCGAAACCAATGCAAATCCGATATAGATATCATGCATGAAATATTCAATATATAGCGTCTTATTTGCTAGTACACCTATGAATGTCAATAACCCGATTATGAAAAGGAATGGGGGGTCGCTCATTTTAATGAACTCCTTAAATCTTTTTTTGTTATCTATGTAAATGTAGATTCCGGCGAATGCCAGAAATAAAACGAGATAATAGAGTGCCACAAATAAATTCAATTGCTGATAAAAGTTGAAACTCAGATATTCCCAAAAATCTGGATGAACACCCTGTTTTACAACCTGCATAAGATATGAATAATACTTAGGATCTATGGGCGATTTCCAGAAATTTAGGAAAACGATGTTGGGCATATTGGTGGGCATATTGGAAATCTTAATATCTATCAAATAAGCCATAGATACATTGACATAGGCCATAAGCAAAAGCAATACAAAGCCGGTTAAAAAACTTCTAAGTATCGATCTTTTTTTTAGAAATACATATATCGAAGATAATATTATTATTCCCCACAACTGTATAAATTCCCCCAAACCAATCTCGCTCATTCTTTTTATATCAAAAAACATGAGAAATGCTTTAATAAAATTCGGACTGTTATAATATGGATATACATGACCAAGCCCGCTATGCCCCATCATATAATCTATTATCGGAGGGACCAGAATTATTGGCCACCCAAAGAGAACCACATTGAATACTGTCCTTGATTTGATTCCGGATGCTATGGTTATCAGTACCACTCCGATAATAAACATTGCAAAATAAAGTGCAATATGATTTGCCCGGAGATAGAGAGTCTCACCCAGATATTCAAATACGCTGCACTCAAGGTAAGAACGAAGATATGCTAAAACAAATATTACTGTTAATGCTCCAAGTATTCCAACGCGCTCTTTTTCAACAAATGAAATAATACGCCCTATAGTGCTGTCTTTGTCTTTTTCCATGGTTCTTCCATTTTTAAGGACTATTTAAGTTTTTCTTGCGCTCAAAATTATCCCGAAATAATGTACTCCCTCTCTTCTGATATCTTCCAGAACCCGCAAGAATCCTCGGCGTGAACCTTTACCTTCACTGAAGACGCACCGTCTGGAACCTTAAAGGAAATCACCCATTTTCCATCCGCTTTCTCCATTTCCCCCGTATTGTTTTCCCATATTCCGCTGATATTGAACTTGTATTCTATGACAACATGTTTAAGGTTGAAAGAAGAGCTTATGTTCGCACTGACATTTATTGTGCCGTTTCGTTCGTCAAAAGATATGTTCTTTATATTGATACCTGCCAAGTAATATGTATATACACGAGAGAATCCCCACATAGACCTGTTGTCGCTGTCTTTTCCTGTCATAAACCCGTCCCATGTTCTCTTTTCGGAGGAGTTGTAATCAGATGGGTGGCAGATACACGAATAGTCATCATAGTAGGACTTCATGAACCAGTGGTTTGGGTAGCATCGACGACTACTGCGGTCTGCAGGCTCTGGGAAATAGTCCGTGATATAGGCATCATAGCTTGCTCCTTTCAGATCCTCTATTCTGTAATACCTGTCTACGGACTTTCCGATTGTGGATGCTCCTATGTTCTTGTTATAGTGGGTTATAAACACCGTATATCTCTCATGGCCTATTACATAGAAATATTCCCAGGCAGGGTCTGTCTTATTAAGATATGTTCTGAAAAAGAATATTGTTTTGTCTTCGTTCTTCATGAGAAGTGAAGAGAACACCACATGATCGGTCGGCAAATATCCCCAGAGATGGGTGTACATGGAGGTGCCATCGATATAGATTTTATCTTCATTAAAGAGCACAGTTCCCGAAACCAGCATCTGTGGCTGGACATATCCCTTTAAAAGGCCCAGTATTCCCATATCTGCATAGCCGTCCAGACCGAAGAGAGTTATATTTCTCTGCGATGATATGTGCAGGTTTAGTTTGAAATGGGAATTTTCATTGACAAACTGCAGACTGTATTCCGCATGCTCCATATCAGTCGATGGAGATTCCCTTTTGAACTGGATTATTCCTCCGTTTTCGGACACCCACTCGATATCCAGGCTCTTGTTTGACGAGTCTGTTTGCTTAAAATTCTTATATGACTTCGAATAAATAAGCTTTCCGTTTTTTGATAGATATATCTGAAATGTGTTGTATTTCTGTAAATTAATCCGATATGAAGTCCATATAGCAGCCCCTGAATAATAGATGCCGCCTCCTCCGCTTCCATTGAAATAAAACGCATGAAACTCTTTTATGTCCTCATGGGAGCCTTCGTCTCGGGGGAACTCCAGTTTTCCCATAATTACTCCCTTTTCGTTTTTGGAAGGCTGCTGATAACTCATAAGAACAAAGGATAACAACAGTATTGCTATGATTGAAAATGCGATTATTGTATATATCTTATTTTTCTCTTTCATAAACCTACATCTGAAATCCTGTATTTAAAACTAACTTTATTTCAAAAAAATTAATAGAAATGGGTTTGGGTTTACCAGCTCACTGTCCAGTCT
>WFRC01000102.1 GCA_015486685.1 Caldifarciminota bacterium | reverse complement strand
GTCCATCACCTGCACCCATTTCAAAAATCAGAGGAAAATATTATTATCATTTGCTGATAAAATCTCAGGATAGAAAAGAGATTCAGGAAATATTCAGGGAGATTGAGAGACTGCATTTTACAGGGATAAAAATCAAATTAGACCCTGACCCTATCAGAATGATGTAAAGTGCTTTCCTATTGTCATTGCGAGCCCATTTCTTCCTTTCTTTTTCTTCTTTATCTTTTGGCTGGGAGCTGTGAGCTGGTAGTTGGAAGCCCCTATTCTTTTCCCTCATTTACCTTATTTTTCATATTATACAGGGAACATTGAGATATGGACAGGTCTGTCCTTGAAGATAGATGCCTTTGCCACAATTTTATTTCCTATGTATCTGAATTCTTTCCCTTCTCCTGCACCATCAAAGGACTTCCATTCTTTAATCGCCCTTAATTTATCAAAAAATCCATCAGGCTTTGAAAACTTGCCTTTAACCCCATACGCACCAAATAGATAACTTGATATAATCCTCGTTGAAAGTTTCTTAAATAGGGAATGACTTCCAAATATGTCTACACCCAGGGGTTTTTTACCTGTATATGCAATAATTCCAATGGTGTCCTTATCGGGCTTAAATTCCGAGAAGAACATTTCCTTTTTATCCGTATAGCCATCATGCATTGATAATGTTTGAGATGTTGTTCTCAGGGTATTTAATGTCTTTTTTACACTTTCCCAGATGGATGACTGGTCTGCTTTAAATGACTGTGTTGTTTCAAGGCTTTTTGTTGTAGATGTTGCAAGTATACTTCTTAACTTCGGATATGCAATAACCTCTGACGGGATGAAATTTTTCTTGCCCTGATATCTTCCTTCTTCTACGCAACTTACAGGCACCATGAATTCTTCAACCCTTTCCGTTATAAATGATGTGTTAAATACCCTATTTTGTCTTGCTCCTACAATCTCCTCGCCATCCATAACAAATAGAGGATTATTGCCTGAATAATTGAGAGAGACCGTATCCACATTTCCTACCTCTGAAATTCTTGCCTTTTCGGATTTCATCGCCTCATTCAAGAGAGAAAAATGTCCATTTCCCCCTTTACCCTTAACAGGAACAAATAGCACATTCCCTTCATAAAAGGGTTCGCCTTGACTTATGGAACTTAAAAATTCATTTAACATATTTCCTCCTTTGTTTAATTTGAGTATTGTCAAAAATCTTTAGTGGATTTCCTTTTCACTCCATTAGATGTTTACTATCTAACAGGGTGAATCTGCGGTTACAATCTCTGGTTTATTTTTATTTGGTATACAACCCTTAAGAAATAGATTTTTCGGAAATATATCTTCCCTTTTTTAGAATACTTATTATTCTGGAGGCTGTTTTACCATCCCACAGGGGAGGAATTTTCCCTTTTTTGCCTGTGCCTTCCAATAATTTATCAAATTCCCGAATGATTTTGTCTGGAGAATTTCCACAGAGAATATTTGTGCCAATCTTCAGAGTTATAGGCCTTTCTGTATTTTCCCTGATGGTAAAGCAGGGAATATGCAGATAGGTTGTTTCTTCCTGAATGCCGCCGGAATCTGTGATAACGCATTTTGCATTGGATTCAAGACTCAGAAAATTCAGGTATCCCAGGGGAGAAATAGGTATATATTTACCATCTCCTTCAATCCATTTGAATTTCTTTTCAAAATAAAATTCAGATAACATCTTTTTTGTACGCGGATGCACAGGGAAAATTACAGGTATTTTCTCTTTAATATATTCCAGAGCATAAAATATATTGGTTAAACTCTTTTCATTGTCAACATTCGAGGGCCTATGGAGTGTTAAAAGACAATATTTTTTTGGAGAAAGCCCAAATTTTTCGTATGCCCTTATTTTTTCTGCCTTTTTCAGATTCAAAATCAGGGAATCAATCATAATATTTCCAACAAAATAAATTTTCTTTTTATTAATGCCTTCCCTTGTAAGATTTTCTTTGGCATCTTCTGAATGTATAAATAGTAAATCTGATAAAGCATCTGTTACAATCCGATTGATTTCTTCGGGCATTGTTCTATCAAAACTTCTTAATCCTGATTCAATATGTGCAAGAGGGATAAGCATTTTCGAGGTAACCAATGCAGTAGCTACTGTAGAATTTACATCACCAAATACAAGCACAACAGAAGGATAAATTTTATTAAACAAAGGTTCTAATTTCATCATAATTTTACCTGTTTGCTCGCTGTGTGTTCCTGAACCGACTCCAAGAGAATAATCAATTTTATTAATCTTCAGATCCTTGAAAAATGCATCTGACATATTCCTATCATAATGTTGTCCCGTATGTATAAGAACAAATGGTATATTCTCTTTTTTTAATAGATATGCAATAGGTGCTGCTTTCATAAAATTGGGTCTTGCACCTACTACAAGCGCAATAGGATTATTCATAGCGATAATATGATGAAATTTTTCTAAAAGTCAACCCAAAATTATGGCTTGACAATTGCGTATTTTGTGTTATATTAGATACCTTCCATTCTAACCAAAAATAAAAATCAAAAAAGGAGGTATAATGGCAAAGAAAAAAATCCTGATAATGGGAGCAGCGGGAAGAGATTTTCACAACTTTAACACTGTTTACAGAGACAATGAAGAATTTGAAGTGGTAGGCTTTACCGCAACGCAAATTCCTGATATTGACGGAAGGAAATATCCGACAGAATTGGCTGGGAAATTATATCCTGACGGTATCCCTATTTATTCTGAGAGCGAACTTTCAAGGTTAATTAAAGAGAAAGATGTTGACATTGTAGTTTTTGCATATAGCGATGTTCCACATAATTATGTAATGCATAAGGCATCTATTGCAATGGCAAATGGAGCCGATTTTACGCTCTTAGGACCCGATTCTACAATGGTGAAATCCAGTAAGCCTGTAATATCCATTACCGCAACAAGAACAGGGTGTGGGAAGAGTCAAACTACAAGAAAGATTTCTTTAATATTAAAATCCCTCGGTAAAAAAGTTGCAATAATAAGGCATCCTATGCCCTATGGAGACCTCAGGAAACAAATTGTTGAAAGGTTTGAGACTTATGATGACCTTGATAAATATAACTGCACTATTGAAGAGAGGGAAGAATATGAACCGCATATCAAAAATGGTATGATTGTTTATGCAGGTGTTGATTATGAAAAAATCCTGAGAGAGGCTGAGAAAGAGGCAGATATTATTCTATGGGATGGAGGAAATAACGATTTTTCATTTTATAAATCAGACCTTTATATTGTGGTAGCGGACCCATTAAGGGCGGGTAATGAACTGTTATATCATCCAGGAGAGGTAAATTTGAGAATGGCAGATATTGTAGTAATAAATAAGGTAGAAACGGCAAGACCCGAAGATATTGAGACAGTTAGAAAGAATATTATGGCAGTAAATCCTCAGGCAAAGATTGTTGATGCAGCTTCTCCTATATTTCTGGATGAACCGACGAAAATTTCAGGAAGAAAAGTACTTATTGTTGAAGATGGTCCTACACTTACACATGGCGGAATGTCCTATGGTGCGGGAGTAGTGGCTGCAAGAAAGTTTGGTGCACGGGAAATTATAGACCCAAGACCCTTTGCCGTAGGCTCAATAATTGATACATATAATAAATACCCGACAACAGGTAATATACTTCCTGCTATGGGATATGGAGAAAAGCAGATAAAAGAATTACAGGAAACAATAAATAACTCGGATGCAGAGGTTGTAATTATTGCGACGCCTATAAATCTTCAAAGGGTAATAAATATTAACAAGCCTTCTGTAAGGGTTATGTATGAATTGCAGGAAATCGGAAAACCTGATCTTGAGGATTTAATAAAGAAAAGTATAAAATGAGTAAAACTGCTGTTATTGCGCTTGGAGGTAATGCAATCCTTTCAAGGGGACAATCCGGGGATATACATCAACAATTTTCCAATACAAGGAAAAGCCTGAAAGGTGTAGTTGAATTGATTCGCAGGGGATACAGAGTTGCAATTACCCATGGCAATGGACCTCAGGCGGGAAATGAATACATAAGAAATGAAACGGCAAAAGACATTGTTTCTCCCTTGCCTCTGGGTGTAATAGTGGCTGAGACAGAGGGTTGGATGGGATATATGATTGCACAATCCCTTCAAAACAAATTGTATAAGGAAGGCATAAACAGAAAGGTGATAACAATTCCAACTCAGGTAATTGTTTCCAGAGACGACCCTGCATGGCAAAATCCTACAAAGCCTGTTGGTCCTTTCTACACCTATGAAAAAGTTCAAAATAAAATTGAAAAGGGCGAAAAGTATATTGAGGATGCAGGTCGGGGCTGGAGGAAGGTTGTGCCGTCACCTGAACCCCTTGAGATTGTTGAAAAAGAAGGTATTACCAAACTTGTTGAGATGGGTTTTATAGTAATTTCTGCCGGTGGAGGCGGAATCCCCGTATATAAAAATGATGGGATACTTGAAGGAATAGATGGTGTTATTGACAAGGATAAGGCTTCTGCTGTGCTTGCAAGGGATATAGGTGCTAATTCACTCATAATTCTTACAGATGTAGATTATGTATATCTTAATTTTGGTAAGAAAGAGCAAACACCTCTCCGATGGGTGCATCTAAAAGATGTTGAAAATTATTATCAGTCGGGACACTTTTACAAGGGGAGTATGGGGCCCAAGATTGAAGCCGCTATTACATTCTTAAAAAACGGGGGTAAAGATGTAGTTATTACCTCTCTTGAAAATGCGGTGGAAGGTGTTGATGGAAAATCAGGAACACATATAACAAACTGAAGCAGTAAAAAGCAGGAAAGTGCATTAAAAAGCGAGAAAAGAAGAAGACCGTAAGGCGTAATAAGTAAGAAGTGGATGAGGGAAAGAATAGGGGTTTCCAGCTGCCAGCTTACAGCTCCCAGCATTGTCATTGCAAGGAGCGTAGCGACGAAGAAGTTGGAAACGTGTGAGCAAAGCGAATGAACAATTTCACAGGTCCCTCCCCCTCTGTCATTGCGAGCCTGCCAGAAGCAGGCGTGGAAGCCGAAGGCGTGAGCGAATGCAATGAGCAAACAATCTCACAGG
>WFRC01000101.1 GCA_015486685.1 Caldifarciminota bacterium | reverse complement strand
GCTCACGAGAGGTTATTACGCATCGGACGGAACCAAGAAGTTCAAGGGCACGATAACGATACCGGACGATGCGGATACCCGAAGTTTTCTGGCCGAGACCATAAAAAATCTCTGAAATCGATTATCGGAATATACTTCCGAATTATTTTTATAATATTTATTTGGAATTCGCCCGTTTCATCCGCTGCACCGACGAGTCATCCGATAGAGGGAAAAGCAGATCTGAGGCGGAGCGCTAAACCCTTAATGGATTTTCAGATTTCTCGATTATTGTTTTCTCGCATTTCATCCATAGGAATGAACTCATCCTCTTCCAGTATCCGGTTCCAGCGCTCCTCAAGAGTATCGGGGGTTTCACGGGATTTTCCGGGTGCAATAGTGGACATAGACATTTATTCTCACCTAGAAAGGGTATGGAGTTGTGGTATTTATGGGTGTCGGAAAGGTGGAAGAGTCACATCAAGGGGGTTAATGTAGAATGTACGAAATTCGTATATTCGGCTTTTTTGAGTTGCTGTGAAATTTCTTTGCCTCTTTCATATCCATTTCAACCTCTTTGTTTTATATGGGGCGCTCCGCGCTCACCCATGCATATAATTCCGCCTTTTAACTTTTTCCATCTATTTTTCAGGAGACCACTCCTCAAATACTACGAGCCGTACAACAGGGAGCTGGAAAAGATGCTCGGAGAAAGCTGGAGTGGTGGTATAGATAGGGGATTAATGGTTGGATGGCATGGGAAGTTTGCGGAGTGGGAGAGAAGGGGTTGGGCAAAAGCACACATCTCACCTCATATATTCTCCGAAAGAATGTGAAGACAAGGAGCGGTAGCGACAAGACCTCGAGTTCTTGCGATAAAAGAAATATCTACATAAACAGACTAAATTTTAAAGGAGAAAGAGTCCAAGACTTAATAAGCAATGAAGACTAAAATCCCAAATGATATTTTTCAAAAGATTTTAAAATTCTTGTAAAGTCATCATCCTTTTTCTTTTGATTCTCAATAAAAGACGGATAACCTAAAAGGCGAAGATATTCATCAACAAATTCTCTCAATCTTGTTAAGACCTGAATAGAAAAATGATAAGGCTCGAGCAGAAATTCTTCATCATCTATTTGATAAACACCCCATTTTGTAAAGGGGTTATAAACGTCTCTTTTATCACCACACAAATCAATCTTTTGTTTGATTTCTTCAGAAATTTTAATGAAATTTGCATTCCACTTTCCGTTAGAATCCACATTTTCAAATCTTGTTTTTGAAAGTCCTTCTCTATGAATTACAAGTTCTCTAAAAGAGTAAATAAGATTAATAAATTCCACATAGGAGTGTATATGCTCTCTTAGTATTTCATCTTCTTCTCTAACTTTTTTTAAAAAATCCTTACCGTTTTTATTTGAAAGGCTTACTCTTAGTATTGGACGATGATTAATACCCAATGATTTATTTGTATTCAATGCTAAATTATCAAAAATACCGGTGATTAATGAGATTAAATAATTAAAATGATAAAGCATATTATCCATTGTATCATTATTAGCTCCAGTATAATATTGAATACCAATTTCATCTAAAGCCATTAGGGCGTAATAAAACCTGTATGCTAACGCGTCCAACATTTCATCCCCTACATTGTAGTGAGGTAGTTTTAACCGCATAGAGAACCAATACCAACCTCCTTTATTTAATGCGTACCCACTTGAAACATAATACTCTCCGTTTTTCTTAAAAAGAAGATCTAAAAAAATTGATGCCTCCTCAACAGACATGATATTTAGAGAACAACCAGGAAAATGTGATTCAAACCATAACCGATTTTTCAAAAGAACTTCTTCATCGGTAATGTATACATTGGATTCTTCGGATCTATTAAAAACCGCTTGAACGAACACATAGATAATTTTCTCCAGTTCACTTTTTTGTATTTTTTCTCTTTTATAGATTCTCTGAGCAATAGAGATTATATCTTTCATTTTATAAGAGAACAGCAGACTGTCACGAGTTTCTCCTTTAATAATTTCTATCGAAAAAATTTCTGAATTAGAATCTAATTTTAATTGGTATTCTACAATCTTTTTTAACTCATCATACTTAGTCTTAAATGGAGATCTTACAAAATCCAATAGTTCCGAGTCATAATATCTTAAAATAGAAATAGCTAACCGATTTCCAGCGTCTAGTAAATCTTCAAATGTCTTAGAATCTATGAACGCCCTAAGTTTTCTAGTCTCTTTTAGCAAAGGTCTACTGTCCATATTTATCAAGCCATTAATTTATATCTATTAAATCTTTCTTTTGTGAAATAAGGGGCATGTCTGTAATGGATAGACTCCTTCTTTTCCGTTTCTTAATATTAAGCGATAATGTAATGGAATATGACGCAGAACACCCCAATTTCGCACTTCCTTCCATTATTGACTTATTCCGAACTTCATCCATATTCAGGCACTTCCTTTCATTTCGTGGAGCGCTCCGCGCTCACCCCTACATATAATTCAGCCTTTTAACTTTTTCCATCTATTTTTCAGGAGCGCATGTGCTTTTTCATGATATCGAACATTTCTCTGTTCCGATACACTTTTACAAGTCCTTTAAAAGGCCGGCAATAACCCTGTTGGAATCTATCACCAGAATCATGCGCTCCTCTTC
>WFRC01000100.1 GCA_015486685.1 Caldifarciminota bacterium | reverse complement strand
ATATTAAGGGCATGAAAAAAGATATTATCCTACCTCCACATGGAGGTAATAGATTGGTGAATAGAATACTCCCCGAAATGGAAAGGGATTTGGTAGAAAGAGAGGCATCAAAGTATAAAACCTATACTATCAGTAATGCCGACCTCTCGGTTTTCTACAGAATAGCCGACGGTGCTCTATCCCCTTTAGAAGGGCCAATGGAAAGCAATGAATTTTACAGGGTGTTGGATGAGGAGGTTATTGAAAAGAACGGAGAAAGATATGCATGGACAATACCTATTGCTTTCCCTGCATCTAAAAAAGATGCCGAAAGATTTGATATAGGTGAAACAGTCGTAGTAAGAAATAAGGGTGGAAAAATAGTCGGCACCCTGGCCATCTCTGATATTTATTATTTTGATAAGAAAGGGTATAATAAGTCTGTATATGGAACGGAAAGGATAGACCACCCTGGTCCCCGTATTTTTAATGATGACCCCAGAGATTATCTTTTAGGTGGTAAAATATGGGCATTTCCTCAGAATTTCCACCCTGAATATGGGAAATATATGCTTACACCTGCTGAAACCAGAACTCTATTTTGCAAGAGAGGATGGGACGAAATCGTTGCATTTCAAACCAGAAATCCCCTTCACAGAGCCCATGAATATGCAATTGTATATGCGATGGAAAAACTTACAAAAGAGGGGCTTTTCACAGGGGGTGTCATAAATCCATTGGTTGGTGCCACTAAATCTGACGATGTGCCTGCAAATGTCAGGATGAAAACTTATGAAGCACTTATTCAGAATAGACTCTTAGGCTATGGAGATAAGGATGAAAAATTCTGGAAGGATACAGGGTATGATCTGGATGACCAGATTCTCCTGATCGGACTTGATATGAAGATGTTCTATGCAGGTCCCAAAGAGGCAATTATGCATGCAATATACAGGCAGAATTATGGATTTACCCATATAATTATCGGAAGAAAACATGCAGATGCGCCATTTGATGATGGTACACCTGCCTGGGGAGATTTTGATGCACAGGTAAAATTTGATGAACTAAATGGTGAATTAAGGATTCAGCCCTTAAAGGTAGGATTTGCTGCATATTTTGAAGAGATTGGCAGGGTAGGATTGATTGAAGAATTTAAGGTAAAGGGCTATACACCTGTGAACATTTCAGGGAAAGAACTGAGGAAA
Organism: Caldifarciminota bacterium; assembly: GCA_015486685.1. Lineage (GTDB taxonomy): Bacteria > Hydrothermota > UBA3072 > WFRC01 > WFRC01 > WFRC01. Next base: position 2,706 of record WFRC01000100.1, on the reverse strand, counting down.
AAACTTGCAAATGGGGAACCCGTTGACGAAAGTATAATGAGAAAACCTGTTGCAAACATATTAAGAGAATATTATTCCAGGAAAGATACAAAGACCAAAAACAGAAACATATTATGGCACGATTCAGGCATATCGAAAAGGGAAAGAGAAAAGAGGAATGGACATAAAGGTATTGTCTTATGGCTTACAGGGCTACCTTCATCTGGCAAATCTACAATTGCTGTCAATCTTCAATCCCGATTATTTAATATGGGGTATTGGACATTTATTCTTGATGGAGACAATGTAAGACATGGGCTTAACAGAGATTTAGGATTTTCACCAGAAGATAGGCAGGAGAACATAAGAAGGGTTGGAGAGGTTGCAAAATTATTTGCAGATGCGGGGTGTATTGTAATAACTGCATTTATTTCTCCGTATAAAAGGGATAGAGATAGGGTGAGGAAATTATTGCCGGAAGGCGATTTCATCGAGGTATTTATAAAAGCACCTCTTTCTATTTGTGAACAAAGGGACCCAAAAGGTCTATATAAAAAGGCACGAAAAGGTGAAATCCCCGAATTTACTGGCATTTCTGCACCTTATGAACCACCTGATACACCAGAATTGGTTGTAGATACTGAAAATTTGGACATTTCTCAATCAGCACAAAAGATATTAGATTATCTTATCTCTGAGCAGATTATCTTTTCGGTAAAAATATAGGGTGAATTTTTCTATTATATATACTTCAATTATTGTAGTCGTAATGACTATTCTCCTTGTGAAACAGATAGGGAGACCTGAAATTGTTATATTTTCAGCATTTTTGCTTTTAATCTTAGGAAGAGTAATAACCATAGATGATGCTTTAAGAGGATTTTCAAATAAGGGGATGCTCACGGTGGCTTTCTTATTTGTGGTGAGTGCCTCATTACAAAGTTCAGGCACATTGGATAGATTTATTTCAAAATTTCTTGGCACAGATAATAGAAGGGTAAGTGTCAAATATTTAAGATTAATGTTTCCTGTTTCACTTTTTTCAGCCTTTCTTAATAATACCCCCGTGGTTGCCACTTTAATACCCATTGTTAAAAATTGGTGTAAAAAGGTAAATTTACCCTCATCAAAATTTTTAATTCCCCTATCCTATGCTGCTATTTTAGGAGGAACTTGCACCTTGATTGGTACAAGCACAAATCTTGTTGTTCACGGTATGCTTTTAGACAGAGGGCTGCGGGGCTTCTCTTTTTTTGAACTTACAAAAGTCGGTTTACCTGTGGCTGTATTGGGAATTTTATTCATAGGTTTTATTGGTTATAAACTTCTGCCTTCAAGAAAAGACCCGATAACCGAATTAGGAAAAGATACCCGCGAGTTTGTTGTTGAAATGAAGGTTTCATCCGATTATCCTATGTTGAATAAAACGATAGAAGAAGCACATCTCAGACATTTGCAGGGATTATTCCTGTTTCAGATAAACCGTAAAGATAAAGTTATTGCCCCGGTAAGCCATAATGAAAGAATACTCGCAGGTGATAGACTATTTTTTACAGGATTACCTGGGACCATATATGAACTTCAAAAAACGCCTGGTTTAATTACAGTAAAGGATGCAGAATTTGATGTCAAAAATTTGGATTCAGATATATTAAGCACTTATGAAGTTGTTATCTCCAATAACTCACCCCTTATTGGACAAAGTGTTAGAGACAGTAATTTTAGGGGAAGGTATGGAGCGGTAATTCTGGCTATACATAGAAGTGGTACCCGTATAAATAAAAAGGTAGGTGATATAGTATTTAAGCCTGGCGATACACTGTTTATACTGGCAAAAAAGGGTTTTGACGAAATATGGTATCATTTAAAGGATTTCTCACTCGTTTCACCAAGTGTTGAAATTTATTCTAAACCGAGTTGGAAAGGAAATATAGCATTAAGCCTTTTATTAATAATGGTAGTTGTATCTGCTTTAAGAATTATTCCTATGGTTCTTGCCTCTGCCCTTACCGCTGTTTTAATGATAATATTTGGGATAATTAACCCTGATAGGGCTATAAAATCAGTAGATTGGGGTATACTCTTAATTATTGCATCATCCTTTGGTATAGGTAAAGCACTTGAAAATTCCGGAGTGGCATCTTTACTGGCAAATCACATTATTATGCCACTTCGATTTTTAGGCCCAATAGGGATTATTGCAGGAATTTTTTTTATCACCAGCATATATACAGAGATAATTACAAATAATGCTGCCGCCGCAATTATATTCCCTGTGGCGCTTACATCTGCACATCTCCTGAATATTAACCCGCATCCACTTTTAATTACTCTGGCAATAGCGGCCTCTGCAAGTTTTGCTACCCCTATTGGATACCAAACAAATTTAATGGTATACGGTCCCGGGGGTTACCGCTTTTCCGATTTTCTTAAGATAGGCATCCTGATGAATATCTTTGTTGGCATTGCGGTTACTATCTTTGTCTATTTAATATTCTTTATATAGATTTTTTCCCAAAAAATGGGGACGGTGCTTGACTCTGTGACACTACGGTAATAATGAGATGCTGAAATAAATTCAGCATAACAAAAGATGCCCTGCCTTAGTCCCTCCCAGAGGAGGAAATTTAAATGCAAAATGAAAAATACAAAAGACCATAATTCCAGAGGGAGGGAAATAAAAGAATTATCGGGGCTGGGAAGCCCCTCCGATGGGAAGGGTATAGT
>WFRC01000099.1 GCA_015486685.1 Caldifarciminota bacterium | reverse complement strand
GATAAAAAAATGAGACTTAATTACGATTAATAATAGGGATAACATCGCAGTTACGAATTAAAAAACAACCGTTGGCTATTCTATTTCTAACTTTTTCGCAAAAGCGGTGAATTTGGAACAAGAAAATGATAATTGATAATGACTGACCCCATTATATGCTAAATCTATAGTTTATTTTTAAGAGCCAGACTTCGTTGCCTGTTTCTCTGTATAGATGATATAAATTTTCCCATCTAAATGACGGGCTGTCTATATATTCAAATGCACCATAGTCTTTTGTATAAACAAAGTAAAATTCACTCCCGGGATGGTATTCATACCTTAATACAAAATGCATTTTCAGGGAACGATATTTGAAGTCAGGATTTGTTTCTACTGTATCAGGAGTAAATGATGGTATATCAGGGTTATCCAATCTCTTAAATCCTGAATAATCTCCGATTGAGATGTATGGTTCTGTCCATAATTGGTAGGTAAGGTTTCTAAATGGAGTATAATTTAGTCTTGCGTCTGCACTGATAGTCTTTCTCTTCAATGATGCAAATATATATGCTGTAGATGTGCTGTCCTGCTTGTACCCCACCCATTGTATATTTGTTGAATTGAAGCCAATTCGTGGACCAATACTTAGATTGAGGAAACTGCCTAACCTGATACTTACACTGGCATTAGAATTATAATATTCAGATGAGTCGCTTCCTCCTGTTCCATAAAACAGGAATAGAGAGACAGATTTTGAATTATCACTGCTCATCCATCCATTTATACCCGTATAAGGCGGGAATTTTATAGGAGGCCCCCCTCTGGACATCCTATCATCATAGTTGGCAAAGGAATGAAAACCTCCAAAACCAATACCCCAGTTATTCTTAAATGATATATATATATTTGGATATGCACTTGCTCCTATGGTATATCCATCAAAATTCCATCTTTCATTAAATCCTATATTCCCTGATATACGTCTGAATATTCCAGATGGCTTTATTGTATACAGGTATCCATTGATGTGCAATGCCTTTAAGTTATCCCTCCACATAAACCCCATATCTGTAATATCAAATTCTGGTTCAATATATGTATATGCTGCACTAAATCCGCCATTCTTGAATGTATAGGATAATGCATTATATGTACCATAATTTCTTGTCCCAACATCACTGCCTGCAACAATTCCTTTAAGATTGAAATGCTTGTTCGGACATAATTTCCAATCTATTGCCCCTGTATAAATCTGATTGTCAATACTTCCTGTAATTCTATCTGTTCCAATTGCACCTATATATGAATATTCTCCAATGTTATACTTTGTCCTGAATACATTATACAATCTTTCTGGCACAATTGTATCCTGAATAATGCTGTCTGATGAATCCAGTTGAGCAAACTCTGCATTTGTTAAAGCAGACATAGCACCGAAGGACAGGAGGTTTGTTTTACCAATGATTTTTAGTGCATTCAAGATTGTAGCATTGTCAGGAATGTTTATTATAGAGTCTCCCCTTGCGGGATAGTAATAGGGCAACTGCCCAATCCTGCGGGAATAGAACAACTGGAAATATGTTGAAAAGAAATCTTTGCCTTCCATAAAGAATGGTCTTTTTTCTTCAAAATATGTTTCGTATGTTGATAGATTTAATACTGCCGGGTCTGCTTCTACCTGTCCAAAATCCGGATTTAATGCACCGTCAAGTATGATATTGGACTTGATATGCCACTTATAGTCAATACCGATATTTAAATCTTTTTTCGGGATTATAGAAAATCTTACATAAGGGAGAAAATCTATTGATTGTTTGTGAGGAATTCCATTTAGACCTGATAATACGGCATAATGTGCTATTTCGTGGTTTCTGTCTTCTCTTTTAATATATGGATATTCATCTGATTCCTTTAATCGGGATATATACCTGGATACCAAAATCCCAAATGTATTTTCTTCCTTACTCTCAAATCTCAGCGTGTTAAAGGGAATAAAAAACTCAGATGACCATCCATAATTTCCAATAAATGACTTTGCTTCCCATATACCATTCCAATCTTCATCAAAGGTATTTTCACCAAAATAGGCATCTACCATTACGCCTGCCGCATTGATAGAAAAATAATAAGCATTCCTTCCTTTGTGATAACTATCAATATCAATAGTAACTATATCAGATTCTACCCATTCATCCCTTCTGGCAAGCCTTGCAATAATCTTTTCAGGTTCGTTATCGTAGCATTTTATACCTATATAAATTCCTTTATCATTATAAAGCACTGCAAATTCCGTCCTTTGACTGGGGTTTGCACTATCTTCCGGGTCTGTTTGAACAAAATTGTCCACAAATGTGGTTTTTGCCCATACTGAATCATCCAAAACACCATCAATAATAGGTGGCGTTTCTATCCTTACTGCTTGATAAGAAAACAATATTAATGTAAAAAACATATATCCTCCTTGTGTTTGGATTAAACAATATTTTTC
>WFRC01000098.1 GCA_015486685.1 Caldifarciminota bacterium | reverse complement strand
GAGATGTGTATAAGAGACAGGGTAAGGGATATTACAAATATCTTGTAAAGATGAATGAAATAAGGGAAATCCTTGAGTCAGAATGTAGCAAGATAGGGATTCAACCCAATGTAGAAAAATATCTGAATGATAAATTTGGTTTCGATTATACTATAGCAAAATACTTGGATGAGTACAATTGGGTAAAATATAATTTTACTGGGATTGAAGATCTGCTTGCAAAAATTTTCCCTGTAATAAAAATCATTTTTGAAAAAGAATATTGAACAAATATTAAAAGAGACTCAGTTAAAAAATTTAAGATAAATGTTAGACAAAAAGAAGGTTATAAGAGATACAGAAGATATGATGAAGGCTATGAATATCAAAAAGAAGGGTCCGAAATATCCGTTTAAGAAGGAGATTAACAGGATGCTTCGGGAAATTCCTATTGAGAAGGTAAAAAAGGCAAAGAAGGTATGGAATGAATGTCCCTGCAAATGGATTTTAGATAAAAGAAAATGGAGATATGAACAGATATATAGGAGTTTATATGGAAGTATGAAAATCAAACGATCATATTATGCATTTGTATTCTCTGCTGCTATAATTCTTTATCTTTATGGATATATTCCTGAAGAGGAATTTGATATAGAAAAAATTTCTCCAGAACTGCTGGATAAATACAAAGATGGTATTCCCAAAATCAGGGATGTTTATAATAGATTAAAGGATGAGAAATATTTTGGTCAAATACCAATGGAAGTAATGATGATGACATTGGGGGCAGGACAGGCATTCTGTTTTGCAGCAAAATCCATTATAACCATTCTTGAAAGGGCGCATAAAGATAAGGAATACAAGGAGAGGCTTTATTATGGTGGATTTGTAGATTGGGATGAAGCAATTCTGTTCAAGGCACTTGACTATGAATTATACAAAAAAAATCCATAGGGGATATATAAAAAGATAATGAATAGCGAAAAAAACAGTTAAAAGCAGGGGCGTTTCCAAGCAAATGGGAACGGAGAATGCAAACTAGCACCTTTTCAAATCCACCGCTTTTGCGAAAAACCGGTGGGCAAAAATGGTAATATTACTGCAATAGAGCATTTCACTTTTGCGAAAAACCGGTGGGCTGAAACCCTTGGTAATACCGAAAAACTGGTCTCCGCTTTTGCGAAAAAGTGAAAAAGAGAGATGCTTCGGCAAAGCCTCAGCATAACATCCACCCATCCTGTGAGATTGCTTCGGGACTTCGTCCCTCGCAATGACAATGGGGGATGTTCTATCATATGCCTGAACTTTCCCAATATAAACTAAAATTTTCATTGACAAATCTAAAAACGAGTATTATAATATGATATGAAAAAGGAGGTAAAAATGAGTGAAGAATTAGAAGAATTAGTAATTTTATTATTATATTTAACAGGTTGGAAGGAAGAAGTTCCTGCTTTTGATATGGAAAAGAAGAAGCCGATTGAAAAGAAAGTCATCCGTTCGTGGAAAGGATATCCATTTGACATTCTTGACAGTCTAACTGAAAAAGGATATATAACGGGAAGTAAAAGAGCCAAATCTGTTTATCTCACAGAAGAAGGGGTGAAAAAGGCAGAAGAATTCAAGAAAAAATATTTAGGAAAATAACAAAGAATCATTGGCAAATGAAAAAATGAATGTTATAATAAAAATAGGTAAAAATGGCGGATAATAAAATTAATAAGGAGATAGTATTTACAAAACACTCTATAGAAAGTATGCGAAAACGGGGAGTGTCAGAAGAGCAAGTTAAAATGGCAGTCTCTAAAGCACCATGGCAACCTGCTAAATGGGACAGGTTTGAATGTGCATTAGAATTTCAGTATAATAAAGAATGGAATGGTAAGTTCTATCGGACTAAACAAGTAGTGCCTGTCTTTGCGGAAGAAAAAACAAAAATTATTATAATTACAGTATATGCTTTCTATTTTTAGGGAGGTGAGATATGAAAGTAAAATATGATAAAGAGGCGGATGTCCTTTATATTGAATTTAAGGATACTACCGTAACAACCAAAAGGCTGGACCAGGATATTGCTGTGGATTATGATGAAAAAGGAGAAATTGCTGGCATTGAGGTGCTTTCTGCTTCTTTACGATTATCATCTAAAGAGAAACCGCCTCGAGTTATTTTGGAAAATCTTGTTGCTAGTTAGAAGGTTATGGCAGGCGGTGTAAACCTTTACATTTTTGCAAAATCCACCGCTTTTGCGAAAAAGTGAAAAAGAGAGATGCTTCACTTCGTTCAGCATGACAGAAGACACCCTCCCTTAATCCCATTAGATAGTAAACATCTAACGGGATAAATCCCTCCCCTGTCTGCGTGCGGACACGCACAGGTAGACATCAAGGGAGGGAAATAGAGAAGAAACTACGCATTGACACGGTCAATGCACTCCAAACTACTCCACCACCCATCCTGTGAGATTGCTTCACTTCCGTTGGTCGCTCGCAATGACAGTGGGAGTTTTCCATGGTCAAAAAATTAAAAAATACTTGACAATGGGAAATATGATATTATATTAGGACTTGAAAGCCTAATTTTTAGGCGATAAAATCCTAAAATATGGGGTGTAATTATGAATAAAAAGATAGAACAAAAAAATGTAGAAAAAATTTTTGAAGCACTTAATTCTCAGATAGGTGCGCACAATGGTATTCTTATTAAACTGGTGGTTTGCGGAGGCACAGCACTTACAGTACTTAATCTTGTAAATAGAACGACCAAAGATGTAGATGTGCTTGGTCTGGTGGTAGAAAATACTAAAAATATTTCTGTGAAAAAGATAGAAAATTTTCCTGAATGGTTTGAGGAATCGGCAAAGGTTGTACAGAGAGATTTTGGACTTTCTGATAATTGGATTAACTTAGGTCCTGCGTCGCAGGTGGAATTGGGACTTCCTGATGGATTTGAAGGCAGACTTGTTAAGAAAAGATATGGGAAATACCTTACGGTATATTTTATAAGCCGCCTTGACCAGATATATTTCAAACTATATGCCGCAGTGGACAGTAATGATTATCACACAGACGACCTTTTTGCATTGAAACCAACTGATAAGGAAATAGAAATGGCAACACAATGGGTGCTTACTCAGGATGTTTCAGAAGGTTTCAGATTTTTGTTAAAAGATTTTTTAAGGAGAAATAATTATGAAAATATCGCTAAAAGAATTTAATACATTGTTCAAAGATAATGTGCTGGATATTTTATGGAAACAATGGGCAGGTTTAGGAGTTACTTCCAATGTTCAGGAAGAAAAAAACAAAATAATAGATATTGAAGCCCTTTTACTTGCTACATTTATTCTTAGAAATTATGATAAGAGACTCTTTTCTGCATCTGTTGAATGGCTTTTACAAAATGGTAAATTGGTAAATATTTCAAGGCTTAAAAGAATTGGAAAAAAAATTATTTTTCAAAGAAATGCTCCTTCACCCGCTGATGTCATTATGGCACTTCTGCAAAAATCTAAAAGCGGGCATATACCCGGTAACTATAAAAATATTTTAGAAAATTTTAGGATAAGGGGGGTCGTCTCAGACCTTGTAATAAAAAAAACTTCTCTTCTTCAATTATTATTGAGAGGACTTTTTGGAATAAATGCGAGGGTAGAAATTATGATATATCTGCTTGTGGAAAAAAGTGGGAATTCTCTGGGGATTTCAAAAGAGATTTTTTATGACCAGAAGATTGTTTACAGAATACTTGAAGATTGGGTAAAAACAGGTCTTATAGGGAAGAATGAGAAAAAAAACTATTACATAGTTTCGCGTAAAGAATGGCTGCGATTACTTAATATACAAAAAATGTCAGGATATATAAATTGGGCGAAGATATTTGCCATTTTTACGCAGATAATAAATGGTATTTCTGTGGAATCAGAGACCAATAATAGATATATGGCTTCTTCCTTATTTAGGGATGTTTATGAAGGAGTAAAACCCGTTGCGGAATCTCTAAAGATAAAGCTCCCTGAACCAGATTTATATAAAGGCGAAGAATATTTTACACCGTTTGCAGAAGTTTTGTTGAAAATAAGTGAAAAGATGCGGGGTTAGGCATTACAGAATGTACAGAATGGGGTCAGTCATTATCAATTATCATTTTCCCCAAAAATCCTGATAGTACAGGAAGCATTTTTTCGATGCCGATAAATGTGAGTGGGAACGGAGGATGCAAACTTGCAAATTTTCAAATCCACCGCTTTTGCGAAAAACCGGTGGGCTGAAACCCTTGGTAATACTGAAAAACTGGTCTCCGCTTTTGCGAAAAAGAGAGAAAGAGAGATGCTTCACTTCGTTCAGCATGACAGAAAAAAATGAGATTGTTCATTTCGCTTCGCTCACTCACGTCTCCGACTTCCACGCCTGCCTTTGGCAGGCTCGCAATGACAATGGGAGAGAAGGTTCAGAATGACGGGATTGTGTAAATCTTTACCCACTTTTCAGCGGGGTCGTTCATTCAAATTTAAAAACTCAAATAATAT
>WFRC01000097.1 GCA_015486685.1 Caldifarciminota bacterium | reverse complement strand
GTATGAAGAGGCAATAAACAGACTTAATCAAATAAATCCAGACAGATTTCAGGATATAACAACAAAGGGATGGGATTGGACATACAAACTTCTTGTATCTAACCTTACAGACCTATTGTTATACAAAAAAAGGGATAACAAGGAGGAAAAACAACTTGACAGACTTTATGAAATTCTTAGAAAGAGCCCCAATGCAACACCATATATTAAACTACTTTCTGACCTTAATCAGGTTGAGATATTTATTGCGAGGGAAAAACTAAAAAAGGCAGAAAAATTGATAAACCATATTGTAGAAGATACCCCTGAAAAACTTAACAGGTATACCATACCATCGGTTAGCAGACTCAGAGGGTTATTAGAAGCCAGGAGAGGAAATGTGCAAAAAGCAATAAAGGCATCTCTTACAGCGTTTGGCCATTCTACTTATTTTGGAAATACCCTTGATGAAAAATTCGCTATCAAATTTCTTCTTGAAACATTTTCCCTTATTGCAAAGGAAGTTCCTTGGAACAGGAAGATTGATTTTTTTGAGAAAAATAACCTATTTGATGTGCTTGTGGAAATTCTCCGACTAAAGGATTGGTATCTTGGGGAAGAACATTCAAAGAGTGTCTCTAAAATTTCTTATAAAATCGCTTCATCTCTTGGGATGGATGAGCAGAAAAAAAAGATAGTAAAATATGGGGGATTACTTCACGACATAGGAAAAATAATGGTTCCCTGGTATACATTAAACAAAACATTGCAACTTGATGCATTAGACTGGGAAATAATTCAAGCACATACAGTAGAAGGTTATAAAATCCTTAATACATTGGGGTTAAAAGAGGAGGCAGAAATAGCGAGAGACCATCATGAAAGAATTGATGGAAGGGGATACCCATTGGGAAAAAGAAATATACAACTTTCCACAGAGATTGTTGCCGTTGCAGATGTATATGACGCATCTATTACTCCTAATAGGAGATATAAGATTTTCAAAACGTCAAAGGATGCTATACGGGAAATCCGTACAGGAGTAAGGGGAAAATTTTCAAACAAGGTAATCAATGGCCTTATAAGTGTTCTATTTTAAGGAGTATTAAAGTTGTGGAACCTTTTTTCTATATTCTTCATATTCTTTCCCATATTTTTTCAGGAGGTCCTTTTCTTCAAAATAGATAATGGGCAGAAATAAAAGTGAATACACAATGGAAAATAAGAAGGCATATGTGGATTTCAAAAGAAGTGCCAATCCCACAGCCAACAGCATATTGCTAATATATAAAGGATGCCTCATCCATCTGTATATACCAGATGTTACCAATCTTGATTTGCCTTTTAACCCCGGGGATGTTCCGAGCTGTTTCTGACCTGCTATTCTCATAATAAGAGATATTGCTAATATAATAATTCCTATGAATAATGAAATAGGGGTTAGAATATGCATCTTTGGACCTTTCGCAAATGGTAAGATAATAGGGGGAATAACAAAAACAATGAGAATGGAAATAAGTATGATAATTCTTGGAACCCTCTTTTCTATTTTCTCCATCCCAAACAGACTGATAAGCAGTATTGTTATTATATAACCAACCCCATAGATAATTATCCAGAAAATCGGGGTAAAGAAGAAATATAACCTCACAATCATTTTTTATACCCCCTATCGCTAATTATTTCTTCTTCCCTATACATATAAATGAATTATTGTCTATCAATTTAGTATCCAGAATTTCCGCCCCTCCCCTTTCAATCATTTTTTCAATAGCCTTAATCATACCTTCAATTGTAAAATTCTGGGACTCTATCCTCATTTTGGGTAAAGGAACAAATTTTCCAAGAACCCCCCTTAATTTCACCTTTGTCATAAATCTTATCATTGCAAGCATAGGTGCTGGAGGTATCCAGCCAGAAATACCTATTTCGCCACCTATTTTGGCTACCCTCACCATTTCAGAAACAGCCTTCGGCATATTTGAGAAATGGCCTAAAGCCATATTGCACACAATCAGGTCAAAACGGTTGTCATCAAAGGGTAGGTTCTCTACATCAGCAACTCTGAGGTCTACATTCTTTAACATTTCCTTCCTTACATTCGCTTTTGCCTTCTTTATTGCCTTTTCTGATATATCCACTCCAATTACACGAACCTTTTCGTATCTTTTCCCAATCTCTATCGCAGTATAACCCTGCCATGTCGCCACATCAAGTATCAAAAACCCTTCCTCTATTTTAACCATTTCTATAAGCTCATCCCTTATTCTCAAATAGGATTTCATAGGTTTAAACATTTCTATTCTTCCCCCTTTTAATGTTTATTAAATATAACTGCATAATGATATTTACCTACCTCAACCTCCTTTCTCTTTTTAAACCCATACCTGCTGATAATCTCTTCAACCTCCTCCGGTGTCATTCTAATTGACATAGGAGGGCCTGGTGGACCTTCTATTTTCTTAAAATCTACCACACCGAGCATACCATCAGGTTTCAGAACTCTGAATATTCCTTTTAATATACTCTCAACTTCCTTATTTGCTACAAATCCATGCAAAACATTTGCCATTAAGCACACATCAATAGTCTCATTTTCTACAGGTATATTTTTACCTATATCTGCAAGAAATACTTCTATGTTTTGAATATTCCTTTTCTCAATCTCTTCTTTAAGGAGATTTACTGCCTCCTCAGAGATATCAATGGCATATACCCTGCCCTTATTTCCAACCATTTTTGATGCAGGGAGGGAAAAACTTCCCTCCCCACATCCGGCATCCAGAAAACTACTACCTATTCTAATTCCTAACTCTTTAAGCACCGTTTCAGGGTCAAAAAGGGTTTTACCTGAATGTCTCAGGTATCCAATTCCAGAATGATGGTGTTTCGCTTCAAATTCTTTACCTATTTTGACGCCTCCTTGTTTTTCATATTTATTTTTCTCCTTTTCAGGTTGTTACCAATAGCAAGTATACGAGAAGTAGGGGATTGCAGAACATTTTCCTTTCAAGTCCCAAGAGGGTTGAAATGGATTAAACCCTTTGCATACTTGCTATCCAACCTGTTTTTTATATACATTTTTATCCTCAATTATTTTTTCTTCTTTCCCCATACAATATCACCTCCATTCATTCTGACTGACTGTTCAGTCATAAAATAACATCCAAAATTTATTTGTCAAGGATTTTTTTTAAAAAATTGGGGTCAGTCTTACAAATTACAAAATTTTGTTTTTGTTTCTGATTATCAAAAGAATAAAGCGGAAAGTAAAAAGTGAGTGATTGTCCTCAATTGTTAAAGAAACTATGAGATTCTTCGCCAATGGCTCAGGATGACAAAGGGAGAAAATCTGCCTCAAAATCTGCCTCGGTGCTTGCTTTTTTGCTTTCTACAGTTACTGCAAATGTTAAAAACTTAAAAATATTCAATCTATAATTTATTATTCAATCTCTTTACCTCTTCAATGAAAAATTTCTTCACATCCTCCCATTCTATACCCTTAATCATTTTAGGCATTTTT
>WFRC01000096.1 GCA_015486685.1 Caldifarciminota bacterium | reverse complement strand
TATGGTAAGTACATAGGATACAACGTCACAAAAGTTGGTAATCTTATGACAGCAGTTTCTATTGGGTATATCCTTGCTGCATTAATTGGTGGGAGTGTATCAGATGGAATGGCCGCGAAGATGGGACAACTCAAAGGCAGAGGAATAGCGATGGCAATTGGATTCATTATTGCTGTCATTGGTGCAGTTTTGTTACCAGTACTTGCCCCAGTAAGTTTTGGTTTATTCTATTTTGTAGCACTTCTTAGTGCATTTGGCAATTCTTGGCCGCAGGCAGTTTTCTGGGCTGTACCGCATGTAGCATATACTCCAGATGTGGAGGCTGCAGGGACCGGGTTTACCGGTGGTATTGGCAATATATCCGATCCAATTTCCCCTTTAGTTATTGGCGTTATGCTAGGCGGAGCTGGCCTATGGAGTATGGGCTGGTGGACATGTGCCATTGCAAGTGCTGTTGCGCTGATTGCTGCGCTTGCGCTCGCAGCCAGAGGTAAAAGGAGGGCGGCTTAAAATGGCGAAAAAATACATTCTTGTTAATGACGCAGGAACTACTGGCAATAAAGCCATTATCATAGATGATAAGCTAAATGTTATTGCTTCCGCAGGTGGTAATTATAAAACGTATTATCCTCATTTAAATTGGGCAACACAAAAACTCTCAGAAGTTTGGGATGTAGTAAAGAATAATACAAGGGACGTAATAAAAAAAAGCGGAATAAATCCAAAAGATATTGCAGTTGTTTCTTTTAGCAACCAGATGATGACTATGATTCCAGTAGATAAAAATGGAAATGTATTGATGGATGAAGTAGGTATTTGGTGTGATATGAGGCAAGACAAACAAGCAAAGCGACTGATGGATGCTCTCGGTGGAGTAGATGAATATTATAAACTAACAGGAGTAGGTTGGCAGCCAGAGCTTGCTCCAATCTGCAAAATTATGTGGTATAAGGATAATGTTCCAGATATTTACAACAAAACTTATAAGTTCTTGCAATATAAAGAACTGTTTGCTTATTACCTTACTGGAGAAATGGGAACTGAATATGGGGATATGTCGATGAATGGAATGATGGATTGTGCTAAGCGAGAAATTTCCCCTGAAATTTTTAAAGCGGCAGATGTAGATATATCCAAAATTCCAGATATACATAACTCACATGATATTATAGGGCATGTAACGAAAGAAGCTGCGGAAGAAACAGGTTTAATGGAAGGTACTCCCGTGGTTTTAGGGTCAGGAGATGTAATCTGCGCAGTTACTGGTGCAGGCGTTGTAAAGAAAAATATGGCCTATACATATATTGGGTCTGCGAACTGGTCAGGTGTATTCTCAGAAAAGCCAAGCCTTGATCCTAAATATAAAATGAATTGTAATACAATGCAGCCTCAAGGAGGTTATCAACTTGTTATGATAACTGCTGCCGGAGGAATAGCACAAGACTGGTTCAAGGAAGGTATGTATTCATCCGAAGACTATATAATGAAAAACGTACTGAAATCCTCTGTTTATGATAAGCTAAGGGCAGACGCTGCAAGTATTGCTCCAGGAGCTGAAGGTCTTATATTTTTGCCATATTTAAGAGGTGGTGGTGCCCCGCACTTTGATATAGATGCAAGAGGCGCTTTCCTTGGTTTGGGTATGACTCATACAAGAGCCCATATGTTAAGGGCATTATATGAAGGGATATGCTTCAATATGAGATGGCTGTATGACCTTTACGAAGAGCTTGGAATTCCCATCTTCAATCTTGACCGAATTAGGGCAATAGGTGGGGGAGTTCTTAATGATCTATGGATGCAAACATATGCAGATGTTAACGGAGTAGATTTTGCAAGAGTATCTAAACCACAGCAATCTACAGCAATAGGAGCAGCTATTATAGGAGGAGTTGGTGTAGGTATTTGGAAAAGCTACGAGGAAGCAACAGAGTTAATAAAGATAACAAAGACATTTACTCCAAACCCTTCAAACCATACCATTTATGATGAACTTTACCCAGTATATAAAAGTTCTTATCCGAATGTGTCTACTGTTTTTAAATCACTGGCACGGTTTACAGAGAAACATGTAAAATAGCTATTTTGCGCCACCGAGATTAGAGTTAAAATGTCGGTGGCGCAGATCTCATAAAGTTTTATAATGTATATGATATGAAGATGACAAAAAAATTAGAAGAGTCATTAAATAAAAACGACTATCTAAATAAAAGGCAGATGGAAGAAATTTTATTTCTTCTAAAATTAACGGGAAAAGCACTAACTGAGGGAGAACTTGCTAAGAATTTTGGCATTAGCAGAAAAACAGCCGAGAAAGATGTTGATAGAATAGCGACTTTTTTTGCATCGAGAAGAGTAAATTTTGAGGTTAAGGCAAGGAAAGGAATTCTTCTTGAAAGATTGCCTGAAGAAAAAGAGGCATCTATAAGGAATGAACTTAAAACGAAATTAAAGAGTGAAAAAACACTTAATAAAATTGAGCGATTCAGCTTAATCCTTGTTCAATGCCTCCTGATTCCTGAAATTCCTACGATTGAAGATTGGAGCGAAAGATTAAATGTATCAAGAGCAACTGTAACGAAAGATATTGCAAGAGTAAAGCAATGGCTCAAAAGTGAGAATTTAGAACTTATAGGGAAACCCGGCGTAGGGTTTAAATTAGTGGGGAAAGAGAGAAATATTAGGGATGCTCTTGTAGATTTTCTTTTGTTGGTGTTATTTCGAAGTAAAGATTATGCATCTCTATGGAGAGAAAAGTCAAGCTTGACCGATGTGTTAAATGAGTTTAACTTAGAAATTTTATCAGATATCTATTCATTTGAAATAAGGAATTTCGTGCATAAGTTAGAAAATGCATTAGGGACAGTCCTTCTTTATGAAGATTATATGAAATTTCTTTTATATGTTGCTGTGTCCTTAAAGAGGATAAGAGAGAATCATTTTGTAAAGATAACTTCGCAGGAGGTAGAGGCAATCACCACACAATCACAATATAGCCTCATAAAAGGAACTATTTTTCAACTTTGCAAAACATGTAAAACAAAAATTACTCAAGAAGAAATAGTTTACCTAACAGAAAGATTTATGACACTGCGGTTTCTTTCCGAGCCAGATGTATTTAGCACTTATGAAAGGTCGGTTGATGCCTATGCAGAATGTTTAGCTAAGCGTGCTGAAGAAATTTTTGGTGTGCCTTTTGTAAGGGACGAGGAATTTATCCAACTTGTATCTGCACATTTAAGAATGTTTTTCGGGAAAATCGAATATGGCATCAAGGTAATAAATCCCTTTTTTGAGGAAATAAAAGTTAACCACCCCCTTTTGTTAAAAGTGTCAGAGAATATTTGTGAAAGTTGCGCAAGAAGGTTTGGTACTAATGCATTAGGTAGAGAATCACAATGTATCGCCTTATATTTGTTGGAAGAGATAGAAAAAATGAGTTATAAAAGGAAAAAACGAATCGCAGTTTTATGCCCACAATCTATGGCGATAACACACTTTTTAAAATGGAAGCTTGAAAATAACATCCCAGAAGTCGAAGTTGTAATTGCAAAAACTTGTATCAAAAAGAATGAAATAAATGAAGGTAAATTCTTAGACAATGTAGATTTAATTCTATCTACTAGTCCTATTCCCTTAACGGAAATTCCAACTCTTATTATACCCCGTTTTCTTAGCGAGGAATATTTTGAAAAGATTAAAAATCTTCTTGGGATTAGCCATAACGAGGAAAGTGATTTTTATAATGAAGACTTATTATCTAAGGATAAGAATTTTGTATTTTCATTCAAGTTACACGCAAGTGAAGAAGGCAAATTTATAAGGAACCTGACTAAAGAATTATATAAAGGGGGCTATGTAAGGGAGAGTGCTGCAAGAGAACTTCTAAAAGCAGGAATCTCTTCTTTAGGTGAGCCTTATCATTGTGGTCTTACTTATGTAAGTGCTATAGCTGGAATTAAACCAGGTATAGCCATAATTTTGGTAAACGGGAAAATTAAGGAAACTATGCATAAGAAAAATTTTATAAAAGATAAGATGGTAGTTGTGCCAATATTAGTAAAAAACAAAGAGACGACGCTAAAGGTATTAAAGGTTTTCAAGTATTTAACGAGAAAAAAATGTTCTAAAAAAGATATAACAT
>WFRC01000095.1 GCA_015486685.1 Caldifarciminota bacterium | reverse complement strand
CATCTTCCAAAATGATAACTCAAAACACCATCAAGCCCTTTTTCATCATCTGACGCAAATGCAAGTATCATAATACCTCCTTTGTTTAATAAACAGCCGTTGGCCGATGGCCGTTTGCCGTTAGCAAGAAACGAAATAATGCGGAATGCGGAAGTGAGAATGCGGATTTAACAGATTAACAACGCATTGACACGGTCAACGCACTCCAAATTACGTAGAGGTAAGCCTCTGCACTCCATATTCGCGTTCCTTTCGTTTTTCACGAATCACCATCACGAACACGTTTGTTAATCCTTTACCCATTCACTCATCTACTCATTCACCAATCTTTTTGCTTTCGGCTGTTTTTTCCTCAATATTTATTTTTTTCTTCGGCAATTTTTTCGGCATCCTTAATCAGGTTCAGCACATTATCAGAACTCAGCCTGTAATACACTTCTACACCCTTTTTCTCACTTATTACCAATCCCGCCATTTGAAGAATTGCAAGGTGGCGAGAGATAACAGATGGATGGATACAGAACAAGGATGCAATCTCAGAGACACTCTGTTCTCCATACTTTAATGCCTCAAGGATATGTATCCTATGCTCACAGGCAAGCGCCTTAAAAATCGCCGCCCTTGAATTGTCAGCCCCATATTTCCAATGTTTTATATCTGCATATCTGTGCATATGTGCAATATATACAATCAATTTTTATTTTGTCAAGAGTTTTTTTACTTAGAAATTTTCCCCATAAGATAAAAAACTTATTTTTCTATCCAATGTAATACTATTTTTATTGTTTGCAACCTATTTAGTCTCTTTATCATTGTCTTTTATGTGTTATTCTGATAGCAATTCTTGAAAAGATGATGTTGAATGAAGACTGCCACCAACAAAAAGATGAAGGATGCTGGATGTTAGGTATTGGATAAAAATGGCTACCAATGTCCACTTACAGCCAACCGCAAAAGGATATGCCTACTATTTTTTCTCCCTTGAAGTCTGCCTGTGCGTGGCATGCAAATGGGGGAAAAATTCGCTCCGTGAGATAATTTCATATCTAACGGAATAAGAAGAGGGTGAAAAATAGGTATATTTCTATTAAGCGGATAGCGGTAAACGGTTAGTAAAATTTTTTTTGAACTTTTGAACCGGGAAAGGTAGAAAAACGGAAAGGGTTAAACCTTTTAACAAATGGTTTTTAACTCGAAACTATTTTACAAATTGCAACAACGATGTTATTATGTCTTTTGCTAATGGCTATTTTTTAAACAAACAAAAAAGGAGGAGTAATGAAAACGCAAAGTGATAAAGAATTTCTGAAAAAGTTAGGTAGAAGAATAAGAAAAATAAGGAAGGCGAGCAGATTGTCTATGGAAACTCTTGCATATAAATGTGGGATTCATCCGACATATGTTGGAGAAATAGAAAGGGCTACGGTAAATCCTTCTGTATTATCTGTTGTGAAGATAGCGAATGCCCTGAATGTTCCAATCTGCGAAGTTATAAAAGTTGAGGAAAAAAAGGATGAAGATATTGTGAATGAAATTCTGGGACACCTGGGCAAAATAAATAAGAAAGAACTTCGATTTATCTCAGCAGTAGCAGAAAAACTAACAGAATGGGAGAAATAGTAGTAAGTTATATCTAATGTGGAATGCGGATAAATTCCGTTTCTTCCAACTTTTGAACCTTCAACTTTTAATTTTGGACAAAGGTTTTTTGCTAGTATTCAATACCCATATTTTTTTCTTATAACTTTCAACATTCAACTTATTATCTCATTCACCCATTTACTCACTTACCTTTGAATATTTTAACTTTTTAACTAATATATTTTTCCTCATTTCCCCCCTTTCTCCTTAAATAACACCGCAGACAAATATACTATAAATATGGTTAAAGGTAAAAGGTTAAATGTTAAAGGTAAAAGATTAAAAAGAAAGTGTTCTTTATTCCCATCCATATTTTTTTAACATTCAATTGTTCCTTTCACCTTTTTCCTTTTACATTTCACGATTTACGCCTTACGCTTCACGGCCTTCTTAGTTCCCACTTCTTACTTATTATACCCTATTAACTCAAGAAACTCATCTACTCATTTACTTCCTACTTCTCAGTTCTTACTTCCCAATTTCTATTGTCACAGAGTCAAGCATCGTCCCCAAGCACCCCAAGCACCTTAATATTTTTTCAAAGTTCGTTAAAAAACACTTGAATTTTTTTTTCTTGTTTGTATACTATTGAAATGGAAAGATTTATAGTAACCATTGATGGAACATCTGGTTCCGGGAAAAGCACAACGGCAAAAAAATCTGCTGATAGATTGGGGTGGTTTTATCTAAATACAGGTGCTATGTATAGAGCAGTTGCCCTTATGTGCTTAAGAAAGGGTATCCTGCCAGAAGACCATCAAATGGTGGAGAAAATTGCAAGAAAAATAAATATATCTTTCCAGAATGTTAAAGACACCCATCATGTGCTTATTGATAATGAAGATGTGAGCGTAGAGATAAAAACACCAGAGGTTACAAAGATGGTATCACCTATTGCGAATATTAAAGAGGTGAGAAAAATACTTGTGGAAAAACAGAGAAAAATAGCAAATAATCAGGAATGTATATGTGAAGGGAGGGATATGGGGACAGTGGTTTTCCCTGATGCCCAATTAAAAATCTTTATGGATGCTGATGTTGATGTGCGCTCTGAAAGAAGATATAAAGAGCTAAAAGCCTTTGGTATACCAGCTGAGATTGATAAGATAAGAGATGCATTGCTAAAGAGGGATGCGTATGACAGCACAAGAAAAAATAGCCCCTTAAAAAAGGCAAAGGATGCAATATTGCTAAACACAACAAATATGAGCATTGAAGATGAGGTAAATTGGGTGGTTAAAAAAATTCAAGAAACCCTTGTTTCATTACAGAATAAGTAGATTTATCCTTTACTGGACATTTAAGATTTTTTTCAATCTTAGAGCCAGTGGTTGGGATAACATTCCTGCTAAAGGCAAAGTGATTATTGCACCAAACCATAGGTCAAACTATGATCCACCCCTCGTTGGAAGCTGTGTTCCGCATAGAGACCTGATTTATCTTGCAAAAATAGGATTATTCGTAAATAAGGTATTTTCCTGGTTTCTGAGAAAATACAATGCGATTCCTATAAAAACGGATGCCTCAGATACAGGAACTGTAAGGACTGTCTTAAACTTACTGAGGAAAGGATTTCCTGTCGTAATATTTCCAGAAGGCACAAGGTCTAAAACAGGTAAATTCTTACCTGCCCAACCAGGGATAGGATATTTTTCTTACAAGACACAGTCGCCCGTAGTGCCTGTATTTGTAAAGGGGACAGAGGAGAGTATGTTAAACCATTTCTTACGGCAATCTCCGCTTATTGTTGAGTTTGGAAGACCCATTTATCCTGAAAAAAAAGATAAAATAAACACTGAATCTGCGCAGAAATTTAGTGATTATATTCTGGACACTGTAAAAAAAATGGCACTAAGATGGAAATAAAGATTGCCGAGAATGCAGGTTTCTGTTTTGGAGTAATGAGGGCGTTGAATATAGCAAAGAAGGTAAGGAATGAATCTGATGACGATGTATATACATTTGGTCCTTTAATCCATAATATGCAAGCCGTCAAAAAAATGGAAGAAGAAGGAATTCATCCTATATATAATTTTTCGGATATTAATCCACCCGCTAAAATTATTATACGCTCTCATGGTGTGCCCCCTCAGACTGTTGAGGAAGCGGAGAAGAGGGGATTTGATGTAATTGATGCAACCTGCCCGTTTGTAAGGAGGGTGCAAAAATTTGCTATGGAACTCAAAAATGAAGGATACAGGGTTATTGTATTTGGCGACGATGAGCATCCCGAAGTAAAAGGCATTATTGGTTATGCAGATGGAAAAGCAGAAACGATGAACTTAAAACATACACCTATATTCAATGCAAATGAAAAGATTGGGCTTGTTTCTCAAACTACGCAATCTGTCAAGGGATTTATAAAAGCAGTAGGATATGTTGTGGAAAGAGTTCAGGAAGCAAAGATTTATAACACGATTTGCAGCGCTACATACCTGAGGCAAAAATCCACTGAGGATTTAGGAAAGCAGGTAGAAATAATGATTGTTGTCGGCGGAAAGATGAGTGCTAATACAGGAAGACTTGCGGAAATATCCAGGTCTCAAGGTTGCGAGACGCACCATATTGAGGTAAGTGGAGAATTGAAAAGAGAGTGGTTTATTGGCAAGGAAAATGTGGGTGTTACAGCAGGGGCGTCAACGCCTACATGGATCATTGAAGATGTAATTAAAAGTATAAAAAAAATCATTTAAGGAGGAATATAACATGGCTGAAGACAAAAAACAAGGTATTTTAGAAATGGAAGATGACGAAATAAGAAAACTTTATGAAGAAAGTTTTAAGGAAAATATCCCCAAAGGAGGGCTTGTAAAAGGTAAGATTGTAAAAATTACGGATAGAGAAGTAATTGTAAATGTAGGCTTAAAGGCTGAAGGTGTAATCCCTCTAAATGAATTTGATGATATAGATAATTATAAAGTAGGGGATGAACTTGATGTGTTTTTGGACGATTTCGAAGATGAGGACGGCCTTGCTGTGGTCTCCAAAAAAAAGGCAGATTTCATTATGGTGTGGGATAAGATTAAGCAATATTTTCAAGATGAAACACCTGTAGAAGCACGTGTTATCAGAAGGGTCAAAGGTGGTTTAATGGTTAATATGTTTGGAGTTGAGGCATTCCTTCCAGGGTCTCAGGTGGATGTTAAAACTGCTGTTAGATTCGACGATTTTATTGGGCAGAATGTTATGGTAAAGGTAATAAAACTTAATTGGAAAAGGAGAAATATTGTTGTTTCAAGAAGAATACTGATTGAAGAGGAGAGAGAAAACATAAAAAAGAAATTCTTTGGTTCAGTGAATGAAAATGACATTATTGAAGGTGTAGTTAAGAATATTACCGAGTTTGGAGCATTTGTTGATTTGGGTGGAGTGGATGGTTTACTTCATAT
>WFRC01000094.1 GCA_015486685.1 Caldifarciminota bacterium | reverse complement strand
TTCTTTGTACCTCCTCCGCCAGTTCGAGATCCTTCGCGTCGTATTTCTTTGTTTCCCTTGCAACCACTATCGGTTTCCATCCGTGTTCGGGCAGATGCTTTATAAGATTGACCAATCTGATGATCTGTGCATTGCTTTGGGGGGGCCAACCGTGCTGCGAGAGTATCAGAACTTTTTTCATAGAGACTCCTTCCGCTCTACTACTGGAAGTGATAAATAAGTTTTTCCTCAGAAAAAGACTTTTATTTTTTCCGCATCTGCATTTGTTTTATCTACAATATATATGGAATATGCCCTATTATCATAAATCTTATAGTTCTCGTCAGTAACCATTTGACTTGAGAAATATCTAACAGCGTTCTTGCTATTTTCGACCTCAAAATAGTCGTAAAAAGAAAGATTGTGGATAGTATCTTCATATGGCTTATAGCCATAATCTTCTGAATATAGATTGATTTCGGCCCCCCATGTTATCTTCGGAGAAAAACGGAGATTTAGGTCTTTTGGATTTGTCCATTCGGGTTTTTTCGAGAATAAATAGAAATAGGTGTCATGTTCATAATTTCCGGGAGGAATGGATAACTTATTTGAATAGAGGCTTGTAGCTCTGCGTATATCGCCGCTCTGGACAAAAATAGAATTTCCGTATATGATAGAGGCGGAGATAACGCTCTCTTCTTCTCTATAGTCCGTCCACTGGGGCGAACTACCTGAATTCCACCCATCCCATTTTGCCTGAAGCAAGGAGGAAAATATCAGGGCAGAGACGAGGAGTATGACAATAGCTTTCCTACCTATTCTAATTCTTTTAATTCTTAGAAATAGATTTTTATATGCGATAATAACAAAAGAAAGCGCTATTAGCGATGCAAAAATAAGAGAGTCATATGCGCGAAAATACAGAGAATAGACAATAAAAGATAATGAAAATAGGAAAAATATGATCATATACTTGAATGTGTCAGTCATCCATTCTCTTCGGAATGCAGAGAAAAATGGAAGCAAAACAAAAGGCACCAGAATTCCACCTGATGCAGCAAATGTAAAAGAGAGATTAACAAACCTCACTATGAACGAGTTTCCACTCAGCATTGTGCCCTGAGTATATGCACTGTTTAATATGGGCGATATCTCCCTCCGAGAATAAAATATAAAAATTATTGATATAAAGAATAATAGCATAATAGCGGTAAAAATCTTTTTTTCATTTTTTTGTAATGTATTATACCATACATATACTCCATAATTTTTTTCGGTCGTCAGGAAGTATGTGATTATTGTCGCTGGAACAGCGGTTATGAGGACAAAAAATGCCATACGATGGATAGAAAAGAGGATAATGAGGAAGAATACGTTCAGGAACGCCATACTTCTTTTTGATATTCTCTTATTGAAAATGAAAATGTTAAACATAACAAACAGGGGTAATAGAGTTATGAATAGTCCTCTGGCGCTCGCTGTCCACTGACTGGCATAAAGATAAGTGGGAGCTGTTGCGAAGAGAAACGAAAGGAAAAACGCGAAAAGATAGTCTTTTTTTCGTATGACAAGACCGAGAGCAAAAGAAAATACCACCGCCATCGATCCTTCAATATAGGAATAAACGAGAATCAAAGACTCGGAATGTTCTCCGCTGAGCTGTTGAAAAAAAGATATCAGAAAAGGAGCCCCTTGAGGATAGGAGGTTTTATGTAGGCCGAAATAAGATGACCAGTTCGCTATCCATGGGGCACCCCCTGTCTTGCTGATCGTATTGGACAAAAACATAATAAAATAATGGTCCCAGTTTCCGGCATGATATTTAAAAAGAGGATACTGCATTATGAACGAAGAAAAAAGCGCAACAAAGAATAGGGCGATCCCTGTTCTCTTAGATATTTTCATATGCGTGCCATTTCAAAAGGACATATAAAGTTTTTGCAGAGATCCCTCAAAATCACAGTTTTTTATAAGCCCTGAAGTTCTGGTAGCCTGTTGGCATGCTGGAGTACGTTATAAAGAAGATGAGACTGGACCTTCGGTTATTAAAGATAGTCTCTAAATTAACAATGGGCAATATGATCGCTCAATCTTTCATATATTCTTTCTGGATATCTGTAACTCGGTTTGTGGCAGTAAATGAATATGATTGAAATCTATCATAACAGTATTGATCTTATTGTGCACTGGGGTGGTATAGTATTTTATATGTTACAGCTTCGGTAAAGTCATACATTGTAGGCACAAGACACCGATTTGTGATCTTTCATGTTATTCTAGGATTTATAGACTGCTCGATTTGAAAGTTACAGGGTATAGAATATCCGCATATCTTTTATAAGGAGATTTATTACAGCAGGAAAGGTGACTTACCAATGCTAAAAGAGAGTGCTAAAAGACTCGGCTTGGACTACGCTCTGTTTAAAACAGTCTCGAAAGTGAGCACAGGAAATATAGTTTCCCAGGTTTTTAGATATACGTTCTGGTTTGCTGTTCTGTGGATTGTGAGTATAAAGGAATACGGTGCACTGAGATATGCTTTTACAATAGCAAGCTTTCTTTCACTGCCCGTCGTTTCTGGATTTTGCGGTGCCATAACAAAGTTTATCTCCGAACACAGGGGGGATAATAAGGTTTCTATCTATGCTTTTCACACGATTCTTGTGGATGCATTGATTCTCGGTTTGGTGCTTGTAGTGGGATTCGTTCTCAACATCTGGTCTCCTGAAAATGTTCCCCTCACATCTATTTTCTTTGTTATTATTCTAGCTCTTTATAGTCTCTATTACGCATTAGTTAGAGGCATTCTGGATGTCAGAAGATTAATATGGTTTGGAATAATAGTAAATTCTGTAAGAGTGGGCTTCGTCCTCGCATTCTTTCTTCTATCCATCTATGGGATGTTATCCATTCTCATCGCATATGCACTACCTGTTTTTATAGCAGCGGGAATTTTAGCCTTTTTTAGAGAAAAGGATATTGAATTGAAGCTTTACAGCATAAATAAGAAGATTATAAGGAAGATATTCAGATTCTCGGTTTTTGGATTTACAAATGCATTTTTTGTTATGTTTATAAGACAGATAAATATTATTATAATAAAAATTTATTTTGGCTTGGATGAGGTAGCCTATTACTCTCTTGCTTTCACTCTTGCTAGCTCTATCCAGTTCGTCACAGGAGGAATCATAGCTACCCAAGTGCCCGTAATATCTGGATTAAAACAAAATAAAAAAAAGATACTTTTCAATACAAAAAAATATTTTAGACTGGGTTTTGCGATATTATCTTCTTTTTGCCTTTTTCTTGGAGTTGTCCTTCCGTTGGTTTTTAGATTTCTACTAACGAAATATACTCCATCTTTTGAGATAACATATCTTTTGATTCCGGGAACTTTTTTCTCGGGAATGTTCGCCATTCTTTCGGCTACATGGATAGGGTATGGAAAACCGGAAGAGTCCGTAAGAATCATTATGTTTGGATTTCCTCTGATACTTATATTCAATGGTTTTCTAATTCCATACTTCGGCACTTCCGGCTCTGCTGTTGCATATACGCTTACTCAGATAGCGGTATTTTTAATCGCCTATTATCACACCCTGAAGTATTTTGGAGCTAGAAAAAGTTAAATATTTCGTTAGAATGAGAGTGACATGGATAGTTATTACCTAAAATATAAACTATTACGTCAACTTCAAAAGATACTTTATCGAAAAAACAACGGAGTATATGTTGTAAACGAAGAGTGGGATAATCTGATAATTCTGGATGCCTGCAGATATGATATGCTTGAAGAAGAATACAGAAAAGGAAAAATTCAGGGAAAGTTAGAATACAGGATTTCAAGAGCAACATGTACTCCCGATTTCCTTAAAGAGAATTTCTCGGGAAAGGATTTCAAAGATATCGTGTACGTCACTGGAAACCCCTATGTTGATAAATTCGTAAAGGAAAGTTTTTACAAAGTAATATCCGTATGGAATTTTGGATGGAGTGAAAGATACAGAACTGTTTTACCATCTAAAATGTATGAATACTCTCTAAAAGCAGCAAAGAAGTATCCAAATAAAAGATTAATAATCCATTTCATGCAACCTCACTATCCATTTCTAAGCGATATGAACTTTGGAGATACAGGAATAAAATATCTCAGAGAAGGAATGATGGGGAAGAGCGACCCAAGAAGAGAAATAACTGTATGGAAGATGATAGAGATACAAAAGATAGACATGAATCGAGTCATAGTGGCATATAAAAAAAATCTTGAGATTGCTTTACCTTATGTGAAAAAGATTCTCACAGTTCTTAGAGGGAAAAACATAGTGAGCGCGGACCATGGAAATGCCATTGGAGAATTCTTTCACCCGTTAATTCCTATAAAAGTATATGGCCATCCATGCGGGTATAGGATGAAACCTCTTATCAGAGTCCCATGGCTGATATACGATAATGAAATAAGCACAGAAAAGGAAGGTGCCATGATAGAGAGAGAGTTGCTCAGATTAAAAGTTATGAAAATGAAAAAGAATTTATAGTCTGACCATGGGCATCAGCTCTTCACTGTAATATCTTGCGCCGATAGAATTTATAGTTCCTATTATACTTTCCACTTCATCTTCCGAAAGTCTGTTTTTCCATTTTGAAAGCATTTTTTCCTTGGAAGAACTGAATGTCTTTTTGTCGGCTGTTCTCGATGGCTTTGTGAGGTTCTTTATATCCATATCAGTTATTCCCGTATATTCTGAGATCTTCCTGAATTCCTTTTCCGGGTTCATGAGGATATCCTCGTAAAACACCGGCAATGCATGGAGATTTCCTGCCTTTATCTGCTCTATGGGAACCATATTTTCGATGGCCCAGAGAAGAGCGCTCTTTTCCCAGTAGTCGCCCTCTTTCTCAATCCTCATTATCTTCCCTTTGAAAGGTTCCAGATAATCTTCAAAAATATTTTTCTGAGAAAGTACCCGGGTGAGTTCCATTTCTCTGCCTCTTTCCTATCCCATTCTTTTCTGAGATTCCACAACCGCACAGGGATGCCGCATTATGAAGATTATTTTACATCCGAAATTTCTCTCAAGCCAGGCCAACATCAAATTTCCTCTGATTATTTTTATTACACGGTTTGGAGCCCACCACCTCCATCGGTAAAGCCTCAGAGTCGCTTTTAGAAAGCTCTTAACATCTTTTACCTCTCCCATGTTATTTATCCAAGTATTGCTCGTTTTTCCGGTTAGTACCCTTCTCATGAAACTCTCCAGAGAGGGATCCTTTTCTTCTGGCCTGAGATATCTGTAATAAAATTTCTCTGCTTCTGGAACAGCTTTTGGATGAAGAGGCTCGAAAATCTTTCTATATCTCAGAGAAGAAGCAAGGACATCGAGAAGTAGCGTGGTTCCGCTTCGAGGCGATCCGGCAATAACTATTGTTTCAGATGAATCAGACATATAGTGAGCGAAGAACCGATGATATAAATGCTTTTCTTCCCAAACTTCCAAATACCCATATCCTATCTCCCCTTTCATGTCATTGAAAGACCGCAATATCCTCATCACGGGTGGAGCAGGTTTCATAGGACTCACAGAGCATTTATCGAGAAGGAATTCGGTTGCTAGAGCGCCCTATTGAAACGGCGGATATAAGGCAGAACCCATCATCGGAGTACTCCGCCGTCATCCCTAAGTTCATATCGAGATGCCTGAACGGAAAAGCCCCGGTGATATATGGTACCGGGGAACAGACCAGAGATTTCATTTATGTCAAGGACCTCGTAAAGGCCCTTGAACTCCTGGCGGAAAAAAAGCCGAATGCGGATGCCGTAAATCTCGGCT
>WFRC01000093.1 GCA_015486685.1 Caldifarciminota bacterium | reverse complement strand
TACAGGTGCTTGATGATGGCAGGTTGACAGATGGGCAGGGAAGGACTGTGGATTTCAGGAATACAGTTATAATAATGACCTCAAATATTGCATCAGATACAATCCAGAGCCTTTCAGATAATTATGAGAGGATGAAGGAAGCAGTTTGGGAAGAGTTAAGAAGGAGATTAAAACCGGAATTTATAAACAGGGTTGATGAGGTAATTATATTCAGACCATTAACACTTGAACATACAGTTGAAATCTTTGATATCCTGTTCGATGAGATGAAAAAAAGATTGGAAGAAAAGCATATTGAGGTAAAGGTGGATAAATATGCCAAAGAATTTATTGCCAGAGAAGGATTTAATCCTCAGTATGGTGCAAGACCTCTCAAACGAGCAATACAAAAATGGATAGAAACACCACTTTCAATGAAGATTGTGGGGGGGGAGATAAAAGAGGGTGATAAGGTTAAGGTGGTGTTAAAAGATGGGAAGATAGACTTTGAAAAAAAACTTGACAAATCTTAAATATTTTGTATTTTCACTATAATGAAAGATACAGTTACCTTAAAAGATATAATAAATATTTTACTAAAGAGGAAAAAGTTTATTTTTTGGTTTACCTTTATAGGAACAATTATAACTATCGGTATTACCTTAATTCTTCCTATAAAATATACATCTACGGCAAGCATTTTACCACCTTCAGGGAAAAAAACTTCACTAATGGGTGCATTTTCATCAATGCTATCTTCAGGTTTAAGTTCAATACCAAATATAGCGCAGCTCGGAATGTCACCAAGTTCTCCAGACATTTTTGCCAAGATTTTGGAGAGCGTATCTATAAGAAAGAAGATTATTGACGAATTTGACCTTATGAAATATTTCAAGGTAAAATACTTAATTGATGCATTAAAAGCTCTTGGAAGTGCTACTAATATTCATGTAACACAGGAAGGAATTATTGAAATATCCGTTACACTGCGAGATAAGAAACTTGCCGCTAATATAGCAAATGCTTATATTCAGGAACTCGATAAATTTAATAAAAATATCAATATGACACAGGGAAGAAAATATCGTATCTTTGTGGAGAAACGACTGCAGGATGAATCAAAGGTATTAAATATGGCAGAAAATAAATTAAGGGACTATCAGAAAAAGCATAAAACATTTGAGGTGGATGAGGAATTAAAAAAAATTATTGATGTATATGCAGATTTAAAGGCAAATTTGATTGAAAAAGAGATACAAAAGAAGGCTTATGAAAAAATAAGTCCTACAAATCCATATACCCAATATTTAGAAGATGAAATAGCAGGCGTGAAAAAAGAGATTTATAAATTGGAATCAGGAAAGTCTTCGTCAGGGTGGGGTGCAGGCTTTGGTACACCATTTGAGCAAATCCCGGATGTATATGCAGAATTAGCCAATTTAATGAAGAATGTAGAAATTCATCAAGCAATATACGAATTTCTTCTCCAGCAATACGAACAAGCAAAAATAGAAGAGGCAAAGGATACACCAACAGTCCAGTTTCTTGATAGGGCAACACCATCTGAAAAGAAAAGTTTTCCAAAAAGAGGAAAGATTGTTATCGCAACATTTATTGTACTTTTAATTGTATCTACGATAGGGGTAATAACTAAAGAATATTCTATTCTGGACTAAAATCTTCCTTTAATAATATTTCTATATTAGCGATAATTCCTAATAATAAGCCCAATAATATCCTTATTTTAGATGACCAATGGTTTAATAATAAATAAGGTATATATGCATAAATAGAAACTAGTGTAATCTTAATATTTAGAGGCATCCTTTGTTTTTTTAATCTATTAATTAAACTAAAAACGAGATACAAAAATATAAAATATATTATAAGGCCTGAGAATCCACTCTTAAAGAATATATTTACCAATAATGGATGCGGATTGAAATATGTACCTGCTTGCCGCCATTCCCATCTATAATCTGCAGGTCCCAATGGCCAGGGAAATCTAAAATATTTATCAGTAAACCAATTCCCCATTCCCGCTCCAAATAACATTTTGTTTTCATATCTGAGTTTTTGCCATATATTGATTATTTCTACGATTCTTGTCCCTGTAGAGGTTTCTCCTCCTACACTTGATATAGTAAATCTTTTTAATGTTGAAAAACGATGAAAGATTGTTTGTGTTTTCCCCGATAAAAAAAGTAGAAATATTATAGCAGCAATTAAAGAGAAAGATAAACTTACAACCTTGGTCCGAATAGCTTTTTGAGTAGAAAAATAGATTATAATTATACCTATAAATGTAAATATCCATTCCATCCTGCCTGAATATGTAATAACCAGAAATATAGAGGATATTCCTATTAGCAAATGCAAAAGCATATCCTTCTTTCTATGACGATATAATATAGATAAAAGTGCATAAAAGAAAGAAAATATATAAAACACCCTTCCGCTTTCAAGCGATACCCTGATAGTAGTACCAAATTGGGTTCCATATCCCGAAAGAAAAAATATCACTCCCATAAATGCTTTTACACCAATTGAAATGTAAATTATTTCGATTATTTTACTTAATGTTTTCTTATTTTGGAAGAAAAATCTGATGTAAAAGTAAATAGCAAATATTACTACAACAGGAGCGAAATCACTAATAGCATATTTAGGTACAGATGATGCTTTCTGATATAATCCAGAAAATAACCCAATAAGATAAGTAACCAGTAAAAAAAACATCGCTTTATCTATTTTTGTAATTTTATAAACACTATTAGAAAGTATTACAC
>WFRC01000092.1 GCA_015486685.1 Caldifarciminota bacterium | reverse complement strand
CAAATCAAGATATTCATATTTTTTATTGTGATAATCAACACTGATTTCATAAGGTCGAGCAACTTCTTCTAATTCTTTTTTCATAGACTGTGGGTATGAAATGTTGTTGTCCAGAGGAGATCCGATACCAGAAATCATAAAACCATTTACTTTATATGGGGGGTATAGTAGAGGATAATTGAAAACCCCTACTTTTTTGTTTGCTTTGCCTAAATAATCCCAAAAAGACTGTCCTCTGAAATCGGAAGAGTTTGTCGAAAATAATCTATACTTTTTATCTCTTCTGTTTAGGAAATCTATAATCCCTGTTTTTCCTGGGCTTTTTCCTGTGGCTATCGCCAACCAAGCACCCCCAGTAACCGGGGGGACAGTAGATTCTAAGCCCCCATAACTTCCTTTTTTAACTAATTTTTCGAGTGTGGGAAGCTTTTTTTCCTTTATCAGAGGCATCAGAACGTCCCATGTTGCGCCATCAAGACCAATGATTAAGGTTCTCATTGTCTAATTCCTCCTGCTTAGGTGAAGTCTCATGTTCTCCCAATCTTTAAAAGCATTTATACTTTTGGCCTTTTCCGCCGCATTTTCGGCTATTTCTATTCCATATACAGTATTCCCAAACTTTTTTAGTTCGGCACCCAAATAGCCCGTTGCACAACCCACATCCAAGATTTTTAGAGGCTTTGATTTTGAGTGTTTTCTAACAATACGAATTATTTTTTGATGGTAATGTCCGGGATTCGGATTTAAATAAACTGCTTTTCCCCCATATTCTTTCTTTTTGAATTTCGATTCGTAAAACGCAGACAGAGAATCTCGTTCCTTACTCATTTTCTACCTCCAATCATAAATTCTTTTAAGCCAAAATAAAACCCCCTAACAACTTTATTTTTTCTAAGTCGTTTTCGAATTTTACTTTTAATCCAAATCATTATCGAACAGAATGAAAACAAAAATCTCTGAGATAACGTTCCGTGCCTTTTTACTGTCCATACCCTATTCCTTGAATTTAAAAGATGCATTTTTTGAGATAATTCCTTACTTTTACGAGTAGATCCTCGTCCTTTGTGATACACTATCGCTGATGGGACATACCTTGCCTTCCAACCTTTTTTGTATGCCCTCCACGAAAGTTCAGCATCCTCATAATATGTTCCAAAGCTTTCATCAAAAAGCCCAATCTCTTCAAGCATCTTCCGGCGATACAGACAAGCACCTGCGCAACCACCCACTATATCCGGTTTGTTGTCATACTGCCCTTTATCAAATTTATTATGGCCTCTGTCTATAATTCTCCCGCATTTAAATATATGTCCTGTAGAATCAATGATATTTGGATTGTCCATTTTAAGTATCTTAGATTGAACTGTACCAATTTTCGTATCTCTTTCTGCAACTTCAACTAAGTTTAATAAGCAGTCCGGCTCAACTGTGGTATCATTATTTAATGAAAACACATACTTAGCTCCGAGTTTAAAAGCTTCTTTAATCCCTATGTTACTACCTTTTGCAAACCCCAGATTATGACTATTTTCGATTAACTTTACCGCCGGAAACTTTTTTCTGATTTCATCTTGGGAACCGTCGGTTGATCCATTGTCCACAACAATTACCTTATAATTTTTATAATTTAAGCGGAACACGGATTCTAGACACTTAATAGTATCTTTTTTCCCATTCCAGTTCAAAATTACAATGGCAACCTTCGGATAAAAGGTCTTAAGATCGTGTTTTTTTGATAATCCCTTGGGTGAATTATCTGTATGGGTTTTGGCTCGATTTCTTTGCTTGGAAGGAAACCTAGGAACTCCTTGCAGGATTTTCATTTTACTCGCACCATGTTATTATTTTACATTTTGTCAAGTTCATATTTTTATACCACCATATCTTTTATGATAGCATGTATGCTCTTAGTGAGCGCAATATGCACTTATTTAAAAGTCTTTCTATTTGTAATCAT
Source organism: Caldifarciminota bacterium (assembly GCA_015486685.1). GTDB lineage: Bacteria > Hydrothermota > UBA3072 > WFRC01 > WFRC01 > WFRC01. The sequence continues at coordinate 3,549 of WFRC01000092.1, read as the reverse complement.
CTTCATAGTCATACCATATTTTCTTTGTTCTGTTTCGTCTTTTATCTAAAATTTCTCTGAGATTTTTTAGATTAATTAAAAAGGCTTCGATAAGTATCCTGCTTCGGTCTATCCAATCCTTTCGGACTGCTAAATCTAATAAGTAGTGGCGATATTTATTTTTTCTCTTAAAGAGATATGTAAGAATAATTTTGATGCTCCTAATCACAATCCAACTCACTGGAAAATTCAACAGCATAAATCTAATCCAATTTTTCATGTTGACCAAAGCAAAATATCCAGCTTCTGTCTTTTTCATTGACGCATTGAGTATATGTATTATTTTCACATCTAGAACGGTACAAATTCTATAACCTGCTTTTTTTGCTCTAAGACAATAATCAATTTCTTCGTGTTGAAAAGGAGAAAAATTTTCATCTAACAATCCGATTTTATTGATAAGGCTTCTCTTAACTAAAAAACAAGCTCCAAGAACACATTCAATATCAAAAACGTCGGGAAGACGGTCGATAGCGCAGGGGTTTAACTTGGACATGCCGAACCTATCTATTTTCATTCCAATATGTTGAATCTTTCCATCTGGATATATGAGCTTACACCCAGCAATTCCTATTTCTTCGTCTCCTTCGGCAACTTCAACCATTCTCCTTAACCAGTCCTTCTGAATGATTTTTGTATCGTTATTTAATAATAATATATAATCTGGATCATATCTCTTCAATGCATAAACAATCCCTCGGTTATTCCCTCCTGCGAACCCATAATTCTCATCTAAAATTAAACCATCTATGTCCGCAAACTCTGTTTTTAAAAATTCTGCAGATCCATCTGAACTACCATTGTCCACTACGATTACCTTATAGTTTGAATAATTCGTATTCTCTCTTAAAGACATTAAGCAATCCTTCAGAAGATTTTTCCCATTCCAGTTGACGATTATAATGGCAACTTCAGGCTCATTCATCATAAACCTCCTCATACACCTTCCATGTCTCTCGTGCAGTCTTCTTCCAACTGAATGATTTGGCCCTTTTTATGCTTTTTTCGGACCATGTTTCTCTTATCTCTTTATGTGTTAAAATCTCGTACATTCTGTCTGAGAGGCCGTCAATATCGTGCGGATCTACCGTTATTCCGGCATCACCAACGACCTCCGGTAGGGATGATGCATTGGATGCTATAACCGGCGCCCCACAGGCCATGGCCTCCAGAGGTGGTAGTCCGAAACCCTCATAAATAGAAGGATATACGAAGAGATCTGTTAGATTGTAAAAAGCGAGCAGGTCCTCATCCGGCACATAGCCAGTAAAGATGATATCTTTCTGCATGTTCAACTGGCTGATAAGGGATGTTATCTCTCCATACTTCCACCCGGGCTTGCCTGTCATTACCAGTTTATGTTCTATGCCTTTTCTTCTTAATTTATAAAACGACTTAATAAGTGTTTGAACATTTTTTCTTTTTTCTAAAGTACCTACATATAGAATGAAAGACCTGTCCACACCATATTTATTCCTTATTTTCTCTTTCAATTCTTCCTTTTTATCTATCGGCTTATACTTATCATCTGCTGCAAGATATATGACCTTTATTTTTTCTTCTGGGATACGCAGATAGTTCATGCAATCATTTTTACTATTCTGTGAATTCGTGATTATGAAGTCTATATCTTTTTTTATTGCATTTAGATATATATTCCACAAAAGAGGTGTTCTTCTCTTATATGTATGTGGAAACAATAGCGGAATCAGGTCGTGAATGGTTAAAATCTTTTTAACTCTTGAATTCAAAAAGAACGGCATAGTTTTCGTGAATTCGTGAGCTGGAAGATGCCAAACATCTATACCGAGTCTTTTTGTTATATGAGGAATAGTATATATATCATTCAAAAATTTAACTTTTGGAATCACTACATCATGAGCCCTAGCATATATCTCATCTTGTGAGTTTCTGTAATGAATAAGATACAAATTCTTAGCTTTATCCATTTTTATTAAATTTTTTATAAGTTCATATGTATAATTACCTATACCAGTCTTTCTTTTATCGTCTATTATCCAAGACAGGATTCCAACCTTCATCTTATCATCTCGCAATTTCCGAGTTACCTCTTGTTAAGATAGAAATCATAGCCTATTCCCCCTTTTCAGAAAGTAGTTCAACTGGTCTCGAATTATATCTCTGAGACTGTAGTTAATCTTGAACCCTATTTTTTGCATCTTCGTTGTGTCTGAAAAGAGTGACTGAACTTCTGCCGGTCTGAACCTTCTCGGGTTGAATTCTACAGGTATCAAAGGTTCGAATATCTTTCTGTATATGCGCGGAGAAGCTATAATGTCGAGAAGTAGAGTTGTTCCACTTGTGGGTGCTCCTGCGATTACAATGGTCTTCGAAGGATATAGCATACGGAGGCTAGAAAATGGTTGCTATTAAACTCTTTCCTTCGCAAACTTCCAAAGATTAGAGGACCTATTGGATATATCGATTTTCTTTTACTTCTTTCGGAGGCAAAGCTTGTTATGACCGATTCAGGAGGGATTCAGGAAGAGACAAATATCTTACATATACCCTGCATAACGCTTCGTGATAATACGGAAAGGCCTGAAACGGTTGAGGCTGGAAGCAACACAGTAGCAGGAATTCAACCTGAGCGTATAATGGAGTTGACCAACGAAATAACTGAGAACAAAGATCTTTATGAAAAAATGAAGAGCGCTCCGGTAGTTTTTGGAAAAGGAGATACAGGGAAGAGAATAGTAGACATAATAGAAGAAAAATTTAGTTAAATGGTAGCAGAAACTTCCAAATACCCATATCCTATCTCCCCTTTCATGCCATTGAAAGACCGCAATATCCTCATCACGGGCGGAGCAGGTTTCATAGGCTCAAACCTCGCAGAGCATTTATCCGGAAGGAATTCGGTTACTGTTATCGATGACCTCTCTCTAGGAAAGGTCGATAACCTCGGTGGTATAGATGCAAAGCTCATCAAAGGTTCGATACTGGACGATGAGCTCCTGAGTTCTCTGGGAGCATTCGATGTTATCTTTCATCTGGCCGCCATTCCCGGCGTTCAGGACAGCATAGAGCGCCCCATCGAAACGGCGGACATAAACTTCACGGGCACGGTAAAGATGCTCGAGTTCGCCAGAAAAAGGGATGTCCCCGCCTTCGTTTTCGCATCGTCATGCGCTCTCTACGGTGATACCTCGAATCTTCCGATAAATGAGAAAGAGCCTCCCGATCCGCTCTCGCCGTATGCCACGCAGAAGCTCGCATCCGAACATATGATACGAAATTACAGGGACATATACGGGATAAGAGGCATTTCCGCAAGGTTCTTCAATGTATATGGTCCGAGGCAGAACCCATCATCGGAGTACTCCGCCGTCATCCCGAAGTTCATATCGAGATGCCTGAACGGAAAAGCCCCGGTGATATATGGTACCGGGGAACAGACCAGAGATTTCATTTATGTCAAGGACCTCGTAAAGGCCCTTGAACTCCTGGCGGAAAAAAAGCCGAATGCGGATGCCGTAAATCTCGGCT
>WFRC01000091.1 GCA_015486685.1 Caldifarciminota bacterium | reverse complement strand
GCCATATTGGCATCGGAGTGAGTTCCGGCTATTTCTACGCTAATAACACAGGAGAGAGCGATAAGGATAAGTTTTTAATAACGAACTTCTTGCTAACCTGGGATTTTACACCTTCTAAAATGCCATTTAGTTTTAGCACAGGCATCGGAGGTACAACCACTCCTTCACTACTCGATAATCCGTATGATTCAGATGCAGAGCCTGATATAGATATAGAATATGCGGATTTTACTTTGAGTCCTGAAAAAGATTCTCCATTGTCTTTAGAGGTGGGTTTATTACAGCCTAACGCCGGATATGAGGATACGTATACCTTTAACAATAAAAATATTGTTTTGGGTTTAATCGCCTCGCAGCAACCCTACAATGCTTACGGGATAAGAGCAACCTATTCTTTTAGTAATGCAGTAAATGTATATTTAGGGTTTTATACGGATAGAAAGGATAGGGATGAATATAGCATTGGAAACTTCAAGGCAAAAGATGCTTGGGAAACCGGCATATATGGAGATGTCTATAAAATTGACTATAAACTTTATTTTTATAACATTAATAATATAAGAAAACTTTTCGGAGTTTTAATGGAAAAAACGATAGGCAATGTATATATGGCATTGGATGTTGATTATTGGAAGTGGAATACAAGAAACAGCAGCTATTATGAAAACAAAAGCTCGATAGGAGCGGCATTTTACCTTTCACCAAGATTTGACAAAATAGAATTACCTTTAAGAGTAGAATATATTAATCAGGGTAAGAGTAAAATATACACTGATAGCATGAAATCTAAAAACATATATGAGATAACCTTGACACCTACCTATCATTTTTCAAAATCAGTTTATTTCAGAATAGAGGGTGCGTATATTCATGCAAAAGACAGCTTTGAAAATAAAAGTGGAAAGATTAGAAATTCAAGATATTACATATCAAGCGAGATGGGTGTCGTATTTTGAGAGTAAAACGTTTAATGTTGCTATAATGACTCAAGAAATGCATTTCACAACCTTTTTATAGACGGAGGCTCATCGCCTCCGTCTATATTTCTTTACTAAAAATCACTATTCTATACTCCATACAAGTTATTTTACTACATTAATGTATTATAATTAACAAAATTGTAATAATAAGATAATAATCTTAAAGTATATTATAGATTAATTCCTGTAATAACAGTAACGGTACGTATTTTGCTAAAAATGATAAAACTTTTAGGAGGTGATGTTTATGAAAAAAGTGGAGGCTATCATAAGACCCTTTCAACTTGATGTGGTAAAAGAGGCGCTGCTTGAAATAGGAATAAAGGGTATGAGCGTTTCGGAGGTTAAGGGTTATGGAAGGCAGAAAGGACACACGGAAATTTACAGGGGCGCAGAATATGTGGTGGATTTCTTGCCCAAGATTAAGGTTGAGGTTGTTATAAAGGATGAGGATTTGGATAACGTTTTGGATGCAATAATAAACTCGGCAAAAACCGGAAAGGTCGGTGACGGAAAAATATTTATAATTCCTGTTGAAAAAGCTGTTCGTGTAAGAACGGGTGAAATAGATGAAGATGCTATTTAAAAAAATTGTAAGGGAGGTGAGATAAATGACTAAAAAAACAAGGCTATTATTACTTTTGGGAATTCTATTTTTAGCTGGTATTGCAATAAATGCCTATGCTGGTGATCCAACTGGGGCTGAAACATTGAAAAAAAACCCAGGAGCACCGGTAGATTATGTCTGGGTATTGCTGTGCGCATTCTTAGTGATGTTTATGCAGCCTGGATTTGCCTTATTAGAATCAGGTTTTTGCCGTGCCAAAAACGCTGTCAACCTGATGATGAAAAACTTAATGGACTTCGTTATGGGTAGTTTGGCCTTTTTTGCTGTTGGTTATGCCATAATGATGGGTAAAGACTGGCATAGCCTTATTGGCACTACAGGCTGGTTTTTGCATGGCAATGCCTATGATGTTCATACTTATCTTATCTGGATGTTTGAAGTTGTATTTGCCGCTACAGCCGCCACAATTGTTTCAGGGTCCGTAGCCGAGAGAATCAAATTTCCAGTGTATTTATTTTATAGCATTATAGTTTCAGCTGTTATCTATCCTGTTTATGGCCACTGGCTCTGGGGCGGCGGCTGGCTGTCTAAACTGCCCTTTGGCGCAGGAGCAGTAGATTTTGCCGGCAGTGGCGTTGTTCATGCCATGGGCGGCATCATTGGATTGGCTGGAGCTATAGCACTTGGTCCGAGAATTGGTAAGTATGATAAACATGGTAAGGTTAATCCCATTTTAGGACATAACCTTCCCATGGCCGCCTTAGGAGTGTTTATCCTCTGGTTTGGCTGGTTTGGATTCAATCCGGGTTCTACTCTATCTGCTCATGAATTAAGGATTTCTGTGATTGCCGTAAATACAAACTTGGCTGCAGCTGCAGCAGCATTATCGGCTTTACTTTTTATGAAAATTAAACATGGTATTTGGGACCTTGGAATGACATTAAACGGTGCTGTAGCAGGTCTGGTGGCTATTACTGCTCCATGTGCTTGGGTAGAGGCTTGGGCTGCGGTTGTGATTGGTCTTATTGCAGGCGTTTTAGTTTGCCTAAGCGTTTCCTTCTTAGACAAAATTCATATTGATGACCCTGTAGGTGCAGTTTCTGTGCACGGAGCAAACGGTCTTTGGGGAGTGATAAGTGTCGGTCTATTTGCTGATGGAACTTACGGCAATTATACCACGGCTGCCCCCCATGTCACAGGGCTGTTTTATGGCGGCGGTGCAGGCCAACTTATTGCTCAGTTAATTTCGGCCGGGGTTTGCTTTATCTGGGCATTTGTCTGCGGTTGGATCACTTTTAGCATTGCCAAGGTGCTATTCCATGGTATCCGCATTTCTCCTGAAGAAGAGATGGAAGGGGTGGATGTTATTGAGCATGGTGCATCGGCTTATCCCGATTTTCAGATGCTGCACCACTGATTTAAAGAACATGAAGAAAAAATGAAAAAATGATTAGTGATTCTCTGTTTGCAGAAAAGTAGAATAACAGATAAATTATTAACGCTTTTTGAGATATAATTCAAAACAGGCGTTTCAAATGATAAGCGCCTGTTTTTATTATGTTAGCTAAAAGTATTGAGAAACAATCCTAATTGGAGCTTAATACATCAGATCCAACCCGCAGGGCAGTTCTTTAACCCAGTTTATAAATTTCTCAGAGAGTTCCTTTGTATTAAATATGGCACCGTGCTGCGGAACTATCATATCTATATCCAAATTTTCAACTATATCCGCCCACATTCT
>WFRC01000090.1 GCA_015486685.1 Caldifarciminota bacterium | reverse complement strand
TTAACACCAGAAATTTCTGATTATAAAGTAAGTAATTTCCCTACAACTAATGTATATGTGGTTGATACCTTTGCATATCTTTCAGTAGGTGAAGCAGGCCTAAAAATCATCAATATATCCCATCCATTAACATCATATCAAATTGGTGGATATGATACCCCTGGTGAACCAAGAGGAATTACCATTATAGATTCTCTTGCTTACATTGCAGATGGAGATTCAGGTTTGAGAATAATAGATATAAAAGACCCAACAAATCCTACAGAAGTAGGTTATTATGATACGCCTGGATATGCAGAAAAGGTTTTTGTAAGTGGGAATTATGCGTATGTAGCAGATGGATATTCAGGAATAAGGATAATAGATGTATCAAATCCATCAAGTCCTTTTGAATCCGGATATTATGATACCTCAGGGTATGCAAATAGTATCTGGGTGATAGATACCATTGCCTACGCAGGATTTAGTGATACATTCAGAATAATAAATGTGAAAGACCCATCAAATCCTGTATTATCAGGAAATATAGCAATAGGTTCTTCAGATGGATGTGGAGATGCAAATTATGCATATTTATTAGGTTTCACATCAGATTACAGTGAAAATAAACTAAGTATAATAGATGTATCAAATCCAGAGTCACTTACAATAATAGGCCAGGATTCTTCTCTCTCATGGACTTATAGTCTTTGTAAAACAGATAATTACATTTACATAGCAGGAATGTGGGATGGTCGGATGCATATAATAGATGTAAAAGACCCAACAAATCCTCAAGAGGTAGGATATTATGACACCCCTGGATATTGCGAAGGTATTTATTCTTCAGGTAGATATATCTATGTAGCAGACCATGATATGGGACTTCAAATCTACAAAAATACACTCTTTGGCATTAATGAGGAACAAACACCAAAATCTACACAGAATATATTCAAGATTTTTCCCAATATTGTAAGAAATAGGTTTACCATAACATTTTCTACACCAGAAAACAGATATGTGGATATATCACTATATGACATATCCGGAAGGAAGGTAAAAAATCTGTATTCTGGAAACATTGGAGGCAAACACAGATTTTCCTTTGGGATAGATATACCATCAGGGATATACTTTGTAAGGGGAGAAGGAGAAAATGGAGAAATGTGGGGAGTAAAAAAGATTATAAAGATAAGGTAGTGGGAAAAGTTTTATGAAAGAAAATAGTGGCTGGATGAGTTAATGAGTAGATGAGTTTTTTGAGTTTATAGGGTATAATTAGGGTATAGTTGATAGGGTATGGGGTATAGCATAATAAGTAAGAACTGGGAAGTAAGAAGTTAAAAAAAGATTAGTTATTTGCCTGCGGCGTTATTACACTTTAAGTGGGAAGTGGGAACTGAGAAGTAAGAAGTAGGAAGTTGAAAGGAGAAGGAGAATTTTTGGTGTCGGAGATTTACAAGTTTACAACTCATTTTGCCTATAACTATGCATAAATCAGCATTTTAGAATATTAGCACCCAATAAAGATTAAAACATACTTTTATATCTCCTATAACAATTATTACCAATTATATAGTCATAGCTTATAAAACTGCTATTTAGAGTTAATATTAACTTGTAAACTTGTAAACATCTGACACCTATGATAACATTATCAGATGTATGTAAAAAAACTATTGATTTTTTGGCATAGTGATGTTATTATTATCAAAAAGGAGGTTATACGGTAAAACGAACCTTATTTGAAGATGTAATTACATGGCTTGATAGGGACAAGGTGATAGTAATAAAGGGAGCGAGGCAGGTGGGTAAAACCACGCTTCTTCTATGGCTAAAAGAATTTCTGGAATCCAGAGGAAAAAAGGTTGTATATATTGCAGCAGATGAGTATAGGGATAGGGAGTTATTTGGGAGTGCAACATTATTCCTGAAATTTTTGGAATATGAATATGGATTAAAAAGAAATATGAACATTCTTATAGATGAGTTCCAATATATCAAACAGGCAGGAATATTTACAAAAACCCTTCGTGATATCATAAAGAGAAAGAAAATGAAAATAAATATTATTGTAAGTGGTTCGTCAAGCCTTGAAATTTCCCGAAATACAGAATTTCTGACAGGAAGAAAGATTGAATTTCTCCTTTCTCCCTTTTCATTCTATGAGTATTTATCCCCTGATAAACGCTTTTCTCATAAATTTAATCTCCACAACGAATTTGAAGATATTGTAGATTTCTACCTTATTTACAGGGATGAATTAAAACAGAGATTTGTCTCTTATATACGATGGGGTGGATATCCCGAGGTAGCACTTGAAAAAGAGAATGAACGGCGGAAGATTCTCCTTAAAGAGATTATCTCTACATATATTGAAAAAGATATTACTGGATTTTTGCGGGTGGAAAATATATCGGGATTTAATAAATTGGTTAGATTACTCAGTGCCCAAATAGGTGCTCTTGTAAATAAGAATGAACTTTCCAACACACTGAATTTGCATCACAAAACACTTACAAAATATCTAAATATACTTGAAGGAACATTTATATTTTCATTTGTCACTCCGTTTTATAGAAATATACGCAAAGAATTATCAAAAATGCCAGAGGTTTATATAAATGATACAGGAATTTATTACTATTTTCAACCTCAGAATTTACTCTTATTTGATTCAATTGCCGGGAATGTGGTGGAAAATTATGTATATAATACACTAAAAGGAATGAAAGGGTTAAACAGTATAAATTTCTATCGCACAATTGCAAAATCAGAGATAGATTTTGTGTTGCGAAAAGGAGAAATTACAATTCCCGTAGAAGTCAAATTTCGTTCAAAGGTAAAAGTTCCTGTATCTATAAAGCACTTTCGGGAAAGATACAAAACGGAAAAAAGTATTATTATTACAAAGGATGAGATAAAGAAGGAAAAAGATGTCTACTTTATCCCTGCTTCTATATTAGGATTAATTGAGATATAATAGTAAACTTTTTTAGTGGAGTTATCGGCGAGGAAAATAAAAAGATAGCCGTAAGCCGTTGGCAAAAAGACGCTTACCGCTAACCGCCAAAGAAGGTATAGGGTATAGATATAAGTGAGAAGTAAGAACTGGGAAGTAGGAAGTAAAAAAAGATTGTTGAAAGTTGAAGGTTGAAAGTGAAAAAGGACAGTTAAAAGTTGAATGTTGAAAAGGATAAAAAACAGAAAAAAAGTGGATTTTTTGTTGACAAAAATGAAAAATGATGTATAATTTAACAAATAAATAAAGAGGAGGTGATAATGGATAAAAAGATTTTCAGAATGTATGACATCAGGGGTATTGTTCCTGATGACCTTAACGAAGAAAAAATAGTTTTAATCGGGAAGGCGTTTGGAACTCTGTTAAGAAGAGCAGATAAAACAGACATTACTGTTGGAATGGATGCACGATTGACCTCGCCGGAGTTAAAAAGTGCCATTATAGAAGGAATAGTTTCTACAGGTCTTGATGTAATAGATATTGGGCTTGTGCCAACACCTGTACTGTATTTTTCTGTTTATCATTATAACATAGGTGGTGGTGTAATGATAACAGGAAGTCATAATCCCGTAGAATATAATGGCGTAAAACTAATGAAGGGGAAACATACCCTGTATGGCGAAGAGATTCAGAAGATACGAGAGATTATTGAAAATAAGTCATTCCTTTCGGGGAAGGGTAGTGTAAAAACCAAAGATGTTTATCCCGATTATATGGAAAAGGTGCTTTCCATCATATACCCGGAGAAACGGTTAAAGGTAGTAATAGACCCGGGAAATGGTGTAGCAGGAGATATTGCAGTAAAATCATTTCAGAGACTTGGGGCAGAGGTAAAATGCATCAACTGCAAACCTGATGGCACATTTCCCGCACACCTCCCTGACCCTACCATCCCTGAATTTATGGAAGAATTAAGAAAAACTGTTGTATCGGAAAATTTTGCGTTTGGTGTGGGTTATGATGGCGATGGGGATAGAATTGGTGTAATTGATGACAGAGGAAATATCATATGGGGTGATAAACTACTTGCCCTCTTTTCCGAATATACCGTTCAAAGGTTTCATAAGGCTAAAATCATCTTTGATGTAAAGTGTTCAAGAGGATTACAGGAGTTTATCCAGAAGGTTGGTGGAACGCCTATTATGTGGAAAACAGGGCATTCTCTTATTAAGGCAAAGATGCAAGAAACAGGGGCAATCCTTGCAGGTGAAATGAGCGGACACATATTTTGCGGTGGAGATTACTATGGATATGATGATGCGGTTTTCGCCTCGTTGAGATTATATGAAATCATTTCAAAATCCCAATCTTC
>WFRC01000089.1 GCA_015486685.1 Caldifarciminota bacterium | reverse complement strand
GAAATTAGGAAAGGAGGTTTCTTATGTTCAGTGGAATTAAAAAGAGAGATGGGCGAACCGTAAAATTTGAGCCTGAAAAAATCACGGATGCAATTGCGAAGGCCGGTGCGGCTGCAGGGGAATTCAATAAAGATATAGCCCATAAATTAACCTTAAAGGTTTTAAGTTTAGCGGAATCTTCCATCCAGGAAGAAGTTCCAACTGTGGAAGAAATTCAGGATATTGTTGAAGAGGTTTTGTTGACTTCTCCGTATCGGAAGACTGCCAAGGCATATATACTCTACAGAGAACAGCATACAAAAATTAGAGAAATCAATAATAAGATGAATGTGGATATGGTAGACCAGTATCTGGAAAAAAAAGATTGGCAGGTAAATGAAAATAGTAATATGAGTTTTTCTTTACAGGGGTTGAATAATTATATCTCCTCAGAAGTCAGTAAAATATACTGGTTAAATAAAATCTACCCCCCTGAAATTAGGGATGCCCATATAAATGGTGATATCCATATACACGACCTAAATCTCCTTTCTGTATACTGTGTTGGATGGGATTTGTTTGACCTACTATTAGAGGGATTTAAGGGGGCACCTGGAAAGGTAGAAAGTAAACCTGCTAGACATCTAAGAAGTGCGTTAGGCCAGATTGTCAATTTCTTTTATACACTTCAAGGCGAAGCCGCTGGAGCCCAGGCGTTTTCAAACTTTGATACTCTTTTAGCCCCATTCATAAGGTTTGATGGGTTGACCTATAAAGAAGTAAAACAAGCATTACAGGAGTTTATCTTCAATGTAAATGTGCCGACGCGTGTAGGATTTCAGACCCCTTTTACGAATATAACCTTTGATTTGACTGTCCCAAGTTATTATGTGAATCAAGGCGTTATTATTGGTGGTGAGGTTCAAAATTATACCTATAAAGATTTTCAGGAAGAAATGGATTTGTTCAATAAGGCTTTTCTGGAAGTAATGACTGAAGGCGACGCAAAAGGAAGAGTATTCACATTCCCGATTCCTACCTACAATATTACCAAAGATTTTGACTGGGGAAATCCTAATCTAAATGGGCTGTGGGAAATGACCGCAAAATATGGTGTCCCATATTTTTCCAATTTTATAAATTCAGATATGAATCCTGAAGATGCGAGGTCTATGTGTTGCCGATTAAGAATAGATAATAGGATTCTGGAAAAAAGAGGAGGAGGATTATTTGGGTCAAATCCTCTAACAGGTTCTATTGGCGTAGTTACGATAAATATGCCCAGAATTGGTTATTTATCTCGGGATGAAGATGAGTTTATATCACGATTAGAAAAAATGATGCTTCTTGCAAAAAAGTCTTTAGAAATAAAGAGAAAGATACTTGAAAGATTTACTGACAATAACCTCTATCCCTATACAAAGTTTTATTTAAGAAATGTAAAGCAGATATTCAATGAGTATTGGAAAAATCACTTTTCTACAATAGGTTTAATAGGAATGAATGAGGCATGTTTAAACTTGTTCGGCGAGGATATTGGGTCAGATAGAGGAAAGGATTTTACATTAAAGGTATTAGATTTTATGAGAGAAAAATTGGTGCAATTTCAAGAAGAAACCGGGAATAATTACAATCTTGAAGCTACCCCTGCAGAAGGTTCATCATACAGACTTGCAAGATTGGACAAAGAAAGAGAACCCGATATAATTTGTGCGAATCAAGATGAATACAGAGAAGGTAAAGAGCCATTTTACACAAATTCTACTCAATTGTCTGTAAACTATACAGACGATGTTTTTGAGGCATTAGATTTACAGGATGATGTCCAGACAAAATATACAGGTGGAACAGTACTTCATATATTTGCAGGGGAGAGGGTAGAAAATCCTGATGCAATAAAAAATCTCGTGAGAAAAATTTGTGAAAATTATCGGCTTCCATATTTTACATTTACACCTACTTTTAGTATTTGCCCTGTTCATGGATATATTCCTGGTGAGCATTATGAGTGCCCTAAATGTGGAGCAGAATGTGAGGTATATTCACGGGTTGTTGGTTATCTAAGACCCATACAGCAATGGAACAAAGGGAAACGGGAGGAATTTACATTAAGAAAAACATTTAATGTAAAGCGATGATTATCGGTGGTTTTCAGAGATTTTCGCTAATAGATTATCCAGGGAAGATATGTGCTATCGTTTTTACTCAGGGATGCAATTTCAGATGCCCATACTGCCATAATCCAGAACTTGTGGATATGAAAAGGGCTATAGGTTTTATACCTGAAGAAGAAATACTCTCATTTTTGAAGAAAAGAAGGGGGAGATTGGATGCAGTAGAAATAACAGGGGGTGAACCCACTCTTCAACCTGACCTCCTGGATTTTCTTAAAGCAATAAAAGATATGGGTTATCTTATAAAATTAGATTCAAATGGAACACATCCTGATATGCTTAAACAAATAATTTATAAAAACCTGGTTGATTACCTTGCAATGGATGTAAAGGCACCGTTAGAAAAATATGAGGAAATAGTAAATGTAAAAGTAGATACAGAAAAAATAAAATACAGTATAGACCTGATTAAAAATTCAAGGTTGAATTACGAATTCAGGACAACGGTTGTAAAATCATTACTTAGTAAAGAGGATATAATTGAAATAGGGAAACTCATTAAAGGGACTAATTTATACATCCTGCAAAAATTTATTCCATCAAAGACACTAAATCCAAAATTTCTAAAAGAGTCGACCTATTCTGATATAGAATTTGAAAAAATAGGGGAGGAATTAAAAAATCAAGGTATAAGAAGGTATAAGGTGCGATAGATACCTTGGGAATATTGTGTTAACGCATTGAGATATTTGCAGTTTCAGTTTTTACTTCTATTTAAGATTTTTTCACTCCTCCCAGAAATTCTTAACCTAATTTTTCCGGTAAGATATATTCTCCCAACTCTTCTTTTGCCTTTTTCAGCTTATCCCTTTGTTTTTCTAATTCCACAAATACAATTTTCGGTGTATCGGGCACCTTTGTCCTATAAATTTCTTCAATCCTGCCGATTTTGGAAAGGAGTTCCGGAATTCTTATTGTAAACTGCTGGTTATATGCCTCCTCTGAATAATCCTTTTTCAATACCTCATTAAACAATCTTCTGAGGTCTTTATATTCAGGTATATAACCCGTTGGGGTCTCGATTGCATCTACCTCATTATGAACGCGGAGTTCCATCCATTTAAGCCACACAAATTTATCCACTTTTGAATTCAGAAAGTTGCCATCCTTGTCTTTAAGAAAATAATTGACGGCAAAGATAAGTGGAGGCTTTTCTAATTTTTTCCCAAAATTAAGATTATTCTGTATATAACTACCTAATGGTATGGATATAAAATCAAGATTTGACATCAGGTTGAACTTCCTTACTCCTTCTTTACCAAGTGTCGCAGCAGTTGTCTCAGATTCCAGGGCAGATGCCTTCGTAATTATACCATGCTGCCAATTGAATGATTGTTCCACGGGCACCCATGTATCTGAATCCCTACCTCCATAAATAATGCCACCAACAGGACAACCTTCGGGATTATGAATATTTGGGTCTGCATTATCCAGTGTATCCAGAGATATTGTAAATCTTGCATTCCTGTGAGAAGGGGTTATTTCATTTCCCTCTGCATCCTTCTTCCCCTTAAACCATTCTCCTGAATGATTCATACCCTTTTCAGGTATTTCACCATCTTTTCCAATCCAGTAAACAGATTTATCTTCGGTAACCAGCACATTTGAGAATATAATTTCTTTTGGTGTATGCAGTCTTTTCCATATAATTGGGTCATCCTTTGAATTAACCCCCATTATTATACCAAACATCCCTTTTTCTACATTTACTGCGTATGCTTTACCCTCTTTTACTCTCAAATATGATATATCGTCGCCAACAATTGTTTCCCCGGGAACCATTGATGTAGATGTTTTACCACAGAGGGAAGGAAATGCACCTGTAAAATATGTAACCCTGTTATTGGGACCGTGTATACCCATTAAAAACATATGTTCTGTAAGCCAGCCTTCTTTCTCGGCACGGTATATTGCAAGACGCATTGCAGGTTTTTTTAACCCAATAGTATTACCGCCATATTGTGTATTTACGCTATATACTATGCCACCTTCATTGTCAATATAAATCCTTCTTTTATCAATGTCTACACTTATTTTTCTCTCATCAAGTCTGCCTTCACTATGAACAAACTTAAAGAAACGCGCATCTCTACCCTGTCTTATAAATTCTTCATAACCTGGTCTATACAAAAGGTCATCAGAATGGGCAACATAACTTGAATCCGTAAGTTGAACGCAGGGTATAGAAAATATAGAGTTCATAGGCCCTAATGTGAAAAACCGCACATAAAGAGTATGCCCGTTCATAATATTTTTCATAATTCCATTAATTTCTTCAAGACCCTCTTTTTTATCTATGGTATTTAAGTTGGGACCAAGGTCAACGCCCTCATCCACCAGAAATTTAGTTCTCTTTTTATCCCTTGCCTGGTCATAATAACCATCAAAATGGACAGTATGCCCTTCCATTGCAAGTTTCATCTCTTCACCATCTTTTATTGCTGCCTTTCGTATGTAATCTCTATCTTCATCTGAATCATCGCAAACAAAAACACTCTCAGGATTACATAGTTCGATATACTCCGCAACAAAGTTATGGAGTTCAGGATTATCTATTTTTATCAGTTTTTGATAATCCTTTTCTGTTAATTTGTTGCGGAGTATGTTTCCAATTTTTTCGTCCATCTTATCCTCCTATTTTTTAGTTAAGGGTTCCGTGAAAAGATTTACCACCAAGAACACAAATTTTTGTAAGATTATAAATTTGCCTATCGCTATTCGCTAAGCACTCCCCGCCAATGGCGAAAATATAGTTAATACGCATAAAAACCTCCCTTTTATTTTTCAGGTAGGGACACAATTTATTACATTATAATGGCGGGGCGGACGAGACTCGGACTCGCGACCTCCGGCGTGACAGACCAGCGTTCTAAACCAACTGAACTACCGCCCCTTTTCCAAAAATATAATAAAATTTTTTTAAAAGTCAACACTTTTTTATATAAGTAATGAAAAAATAATAAATGAGAAAATAAATTAAAATGACATCTTTTTCCTGTCATCCTGAGTTGTGCGAAGGGTCTCAAAAAGTCAGGAAGGAACGAGATTAACCGGTTATTCCCATTTCGTTATTGCTGTTTGTATCCTGTTCCAGATTCTTATTATATCCCACACAGCAATTGACATAAAGAATAGGGGAATACCGCCACCAATTAAATGGATTAACCAGCCATAAATATGAAAATCTGAAAAAATATTGAATTGGATTGATATATTTCCAATTAAAGAAATATATGAGAATAATAATATAATAATAAAACTCATAAATATCCCGGACATTTCCACGAAAAACATTTCTGACGGGCTTAATATGATTTTCCTTGATGTATCCCTTTTCGGATTCTTAAATAGGTAGTATATGCCGTATAAGGATTCATAACAGAATATAAACATAATAAACGGTAGTGTTGCAAGATATAATAGTCCTTCATGGAAGAATAAATATCCCAGAATGAGTGAAATTATAAATATTGTTGAGAAGATGAAGACAGAGAGATAGGTCTTTGTTGTGATGATTTTTGTTTTATCAATAGGTAAGATGAATGGTAGGGGAGAGGTATTTATTTCGTCTCTGAGTAGATTTACAGAGATTAAGGCAGCATAAAAGGAAGAAAATGCAACCTGAAAAATGATTAATGAGAAAATATTTTTATTAAAGAAAGCCATCAAAAATGGAAAGATGAGGATGTATAATATCATATAGATTGATTGTGGGTCCCTGAATAAAATCTTGAGGTCTTTCCTTAAAAATGGAAATCCTCTGGACTGGTGTGAAAATTCTGTTTTCTTTTTCCTTTTCGCTCTTGATATGGAGAAATCCAATTTTTTTGAGATTAGATATGTAATTATAGCAAGTGCAAAAGAAACAGCATATAAGATAAGCGTATAAATAATACTCCCCTGGGCGGATTTTAACACCCAGGTAGTAAATAAGTATGGAGAAGCAATCAGGGAAATCCAGTTATTTAATCCTGCCATTATTTTAGGGAGTGCATCGGTTTTAGTTATATCAGGCGTAAGAACATTCATCATAATAATAAGAAAAACCATTGTAATAAAGTATATAACCGTGCCCAGAATTTTCCCTGAGGTTTTACTTATGAATTTTGACATCACTATACCAATTGCATTTGAGATGGCAACAAGGAATATGGTAAATCCAATGATGGAGAGTGCGGGGAATAATATACCAATGTGTTTAATAATTGCATAATCTATCACTATCGGGAAAATCATAAATATAGGGATACCTGCCATCATAAGTGTTTCAAGAGAAGCAATGGAGAATATGTCAATTTTTTTAACGGGTAGTGTCATAAGAAATGTTATATCATCATTTTCAAATAGGTTAATAGAAATAAATGGGGCATAGGTAAAGACAAACATAAAACTCATTGCCAATCCCCAGAGGATGAACATTACATCAAGTAATGTAAATCCAGGCATTGATAGGAATGGAATAAGCACATTTGTTTTACTGAGAAATTGATACAATAAAACGCCTATAATACCAGCGAATATGGCTCCGGGCAATAGGGCGTAAATAGGGTTATCCATAGATTTTAGCCATTTTCTCTGGGATTGCCGTCTGTTCTTCTTATTGAGAAATGTATATCGCAGGAGGGTTATAAATGTTCTCATAGTTCCTTTATTAAATCCGAGACCTCCTCTCCACCTGTGAGTTCCAGAAATATATCTTCCAGTGTCTTATATCTGGATTTTGTCCTGAGTTCATTCAGGGTGCCTTCTGCAATAAGTTTTCCCTTATTGATGATGCCAATGCGTTTACACATCTTTTCGGCTATTTCAAGTATATGGGTGGTGAAGAATATTGTGGTACCTTCTTCTGCATATTTCTGGATAAGCATTTTTAAGATTTTTGCCGATTTTGCATCTAATCCAACAGTGGGTTCATCCAGGAATATTACATCAGGTTTCCGCATCAAGACCGTTGCAACCATCAATTTTTGCTTCATACCATGGGAATAGTCATTGATAAAATCTTCAAGATAATTAATGTCAAAAATATCGCATAATTCCTTAAGCCTTCCAAGTGTTTCCTGCCTGTTTACTTTATAAATATTGATGATGAAATCCACAAATTCTTTACCTTTCAGATTCCCATACATCTTGGGTTCTTCAGGGACTACCCCAATCCTCTTCTTTATCTCTATTGGTTTTTCTGCTATATCCATATCCAGAATTTTGACCGTTCCCGATGTAATGGACAGAGAACCTGTAAGCATCCTGATTGTGGTGGTTTTCCCTGCACCGTTTGGTCCTAAAAATCCATAGATTTCAGAGGGTTTTATTTCAAGATTTAACCTATCTACCGCAGTAAAATCTCCAAATTTTCTTGTAAGTTCTTTGGCAATTATCATTTTACCTCCATATTCTCTTTATTTATTGTAGGAGGGGCTTCCCAGCCCCGATAATTTCTTTTTCACTTTTTCGCAAAAGTGGAAAGGGATTTAAAGTTTTAAACTCCCGTCCCTATGTCCTTGAGAGCTATTTCGCGGTTTTTGATTGTATAGCCTAATTTATGATAAAACTTTTGTGCTTCATCATTCTGTGCTGTAAACAGATAATACTCTTTTACTCCTTTCTCCCTGAAAAATTCTTCTGCTCTATCAATTAATCTCTTTCCTATTCCTTTCCTTCTGTATCCTTTTAATACATATATCCAATCTATATATCCAATCATTTCAAAATCCATTAAGCTATCCATAATCAGTAAATCACACCTGCCAATTATCTTACCATTTTGCTTAGCAAGTATTATTTTATTATTTTCTAAATTATCTAAATCTGCACTGAGCATTTTCTTTCTATATTCATTTATGTCAAATTTATCTATCCATATTTCAGGTTCTGTAATTCGAGCAGTTTTTTCAAATTCACACAATGCAGAAATATCTGAAGAAGTCGCAATATTGATCTCTATGTTTTGCATAATTTAATGCCTTTTAGCATCTGGGGAGTATCAGTTATCATTTTCTTCATCCTCACCCTTTAATTCATACCAGACATTATTTCCCCCGCCTTTTCTTACAATTTTATTCTGCTTAATTAGTGATTTCAAATCTTCTATTGCAGTATCTCGATGTACTTTAAATTCATTTTCAATCTCTTTGGCTTTAATTTTTCCATTTTTATTTAATTGTTTCAATATCCAGCGCAGACGCTCATCTTCGGATTTGCTTCGGATTTGTGTCCGATTTCCCTATAAAATACAACTTCAAAGAACATTTCTGTTTTGAACTTAATCCTGCATTGTTTAGTTTATTATTTGTAAGCAGATTGAGATTATTAAGTATATGTAGTTTTGATAATGTTTTATCTAAGTTAGTGTTTTTTCTGAAGATGTTAAATGCTTCATTTGAAAAATCTTTTTGCCTGAAATCAGGATTTGTCTGCCTTTCAAATGAGATTAGGTTCTTTTTCTGGAATAACTCCCTGATTTCATCCCTGTTTAATCGTTGCGAATTTGCACCATACCTTAATAAGATACAGCCCCCTTTACATTAATTTTTCCTATAATAATATAATGAATTAAGGACTTTTTAAATTTTTCTAAAAACCTTTGAAGTTGAAGTAAAGGTGTTTGAATTTTTATTTTTGATTTTTTACTCATTTTATAGTTTTCTCCGTATTTGCCATATCCCATTATAAAAAGTTTTATATTTTTGTCAAGGAAAAAATCTCGTTCATTGGGCTCAGTCATAAACTATCAACTTTCCCACTTTTGCAAAAAAGTGAAACAGAGAATGAGATTGTTTCGTTGCTACGCTCCTTGCAATGATATCCGCAGGCTAAAGCCTCCGCCTACCGATTCCCATTTTCTGGTTCCTGTAATTTGTTGTTTTAAGAATTTATAATGTTAATCCTGTTCATCCTGTCAAAAATAATTTTCAATGACGAGATTATCATTTTAGTTCTCCTTTGCCATCTGTTTCAAATGAGGTCTGGATATCAAAATACGCTGAATCCTGCTCTACAGTGCATCCCTGTGCATATATCCAGTATGTTCCTGTATCAGGTGATGAAACATAGATTGTTTCTTTTACATAGGGGGATGTGGAGGAAGCGACCTTTTCATTCTTTTCAGGTCTTCCATCCCCATTTTTATCACGATACAAAAATAGGTCTAAATCTAATCCTTCACTTTCATCAGGTGCAGTTTTTATAAATAAGAAGGGTATTTTTTTGTCTATTCTAATAGGACCATATATCCAGCTTGCACTGGGTAAAGAGTCTTCAGGGTTGTCCTGAAAAACTATCTGGTGCTTAAATTCCATTGCAGGCAGGATTTTTACATTAACAATGCTTGAATCCTGATTCCCTCCATAATCCTTACAGAAAAATTTCAGTGTATAATTACCAGGGAACATAGGACCTCCTCTGCCTGTATCAAGCAGAAATTCACCATTCTTTATCTTTACTTTCCATTTTGCTGTTGTGCAGTATGCTTCCTTAATTCCTAAATTGTCCTTCATCGTTATCTTAAATTCTACCTTTTCTCCCATTTTAACCTTTGAAAAAGTGGGGGAGATTTGAATAGTGGGTGGTGATGATGGGACTGCAGTTTTTTTGATAACCATTACATCCTTGTATATATGTTCATCAGGATTATAAAGAAACTCATTCTTCCCTTTTTTCACAATTTTGATATTATTTATTGGAGGTAATTGCCATTTTACATTCCTTACTCCCTCATAATTAATTGTATCCCTGATATATGCATTGCTAATCCTGTAAGGATGAGAGGTAATGAAATTTCTCGGAAGTATATAGGTATCCTTTACCTGAATTTCAATAGATGTATTCTTAACAGGGGTTATATTCTTAATTTTTCTCCCATAGGGAACGGATAATACAATATTTTCTGTATCCCCTTCATAGACCATAAGATGGGAATTTCCTGCTGCACCATAAGGTGTCAATGCCTCAATCGTATATCCCTTTGGTTCATATCCGATATGAAATGATACTGTTCCATCACTATTGGTATAATTCCATATAGCAATGCTGTTCCTATCCCTCCAGTGGCTTCTTAAAATTACTAACGCGCCATCAATGGGATTTCCATTTTTGTCCAATACCCTAACATTTAGTGTTCCTGTTGGGGTATATCCTATTTCTGTAACAGGAAATTGATAGCCATCAGGCCTCCAGCCCACAACCGCAGATACATCCTTTTTCATTCCTTCGGAAGAGACAGAAGGGTTATCAATGTGGTCTTCTACCTTCCCATTTATATCCCAGTGATGCCAGTGTGGCAATTTATCATTATGTGTTCCTTCGGTTTTCCATATTTCAGGGTACCAGAATTGATTCCACTGGTGGTCTTCACCTCTATCTGTTACGACATAATTAGGGATTAAGGCAGTTCTTGAAATGGCTGCAAGCAAAATAGATTGTTCACCACAAGAGCCATAGGCTTTATAGAATATTACAAGGGGTTGGAGGTCCTGAGTCTTATATCCAAATCTCATCTTATTCCCTTTATATTTCCAGCTATACCATTTATGGATTGATAATATTGCATCTTTCAAGGTTGCTTTATCCTGCAAAACTTCTTTCAAGGGTTTCCCAAAATAGTTATCATTCCACAAGGTTGTTCTCCAGAAACTTCCATTGGGTTTATGATAAACATCTATTTCCTTTTTTAACCAGTCATCCTCAGAAATACCGTAATACGAGGGAGGATTTTTCCAGTAATCTGCATTTATCCTTGCAGGAATTTCATATAAGATTCTTGGGTGGACAACATAGAAATAATAAATATCCCTGGGAAGTTCATATTTTCCTTCATATTTCAGTGTTGTCCATCCATCTTTTTCTACAATATCCACATATTTTAATTTTTCAGCATCATTGTATATATCCCGGGCATTTTCAAGAAATATATCCAGTTCACCCATCCTTGCCATTGCCCTTACAATCTCTTCAGGGGTATAAGCGAGAGCAAAACTCACCTCATCCAGGTATTTGTCTGGCGTATTTTTTAACAAGGTTTCTATTTTGTTTATTGTGTTTTCATCTGACTTAAACAAAGGATACCCCTGAGGTAGGTATTTATCATATAACAGGTTTCTTGATTTATTGTCTTTGAATACAAATGAGTATTTCTCCTGAATAGAGAACTTATTTTTGGTAGAGGTATTTTCAAAGTAGAAACATTGACCATCAAGATTTGTTAGTATAATATCCATTTTTTTATCTCCATTTACATCAAATATTGAGGGTGTGGTGAATTTACCAGATGCAGGAATGATTGTAGAATCAGCGGTATAGGTGGGGGAGAGGAATATATAAATCTTCCCATTACCACTCCCTGCTATGATGTCATCCTTTCCGTCCTGATTAAGGTCCCCTGAGGCGATCCTTGCAGGTCCCTGGCATTCCCAATTTGTAGTAAAACCTTTAATGCTTCCGTTTCCTCTCCCAATAATTAGTTTCCCATTCCATACCACAGGCGAAGCAAAAGATAATACTGTATCTATTACCATTGGAGTTTTATCCATTTTCATATCTGAAAATAATAAAACCTTGCCCTGTTTAGTACCTGCAATTAAATCCATTTTACCATCCTTGTTCCAATCATAGATTATCGGAGTAAAATATTTTTCTACATCCTTTTCCCATTTCTTTTGCCATACTCCATTCTTTTTAACATATAGGATTAACTTTCCATCATAAGTTCCTGATAATAAAGTATCTTTTGAAATGAACGAAATTTTTGTCCCTGTGGAAAAATCTTTCGGAAATAGGGTTTTTGTTTCCTCGCTTAGAAAATTCCAATGTTTATCCCGATATTTATTCCACCAGATGTTACCCTGTTTATCGGGATATATTATATCGTCCTCTCCATCGTTATCAATATCGGCACATTCAGGAATTATGT
>WFRC01000088.1 GCA_015486685.1 Caldifarciminota bacterium | reverse complement strand
TAATGGTATTGCCTGAACCTGAGAATATGACCTTATTTGAATCACTTACTATGACAAAATATGCCTCTCCTGGTGTTATATTATGGATAACAGGGTTGTCTATATAGACATTACTATCACCCTGAAATTGTCCAACCCTCCATTTATGTGGGTCATATTTTCCAAAACTTTTAGAAAATACATCCATTGGCTTTGAACTATCGGGGATAATAGGGAACGCAATAATTCTGTAAGCATTCTGGTCTCTTCCCGCCGGTTGGGGTATCGGGTTCTCGTAAGCATCTCTATGACATTCACCATTTCCCGGAACCCTTACGGAGATTGAATAAAAATTAGGAACACTATCTGCTGGTGGATAACGCCCTATATTTTCGGATTTATCCTTAAACATTAGATAATATTCTATACCTTTTAGGGGTATTTTATCCGGTATTGTATAAATATACGAAGTATCTGAAAAATAGAACATTTCCCTTAATGTAAACGCCGAGGAACTGCCACCTTTTCTGAAACCGATATATGCGCTGTCAATACCTGATGGGTCTTTAACTATGGCAGTTAAAGTGAAAGCAGTATCTCCTCTAAATGCTAATTTTGGAGAAACATTGATTAAGGTAGGAGGGAGTGTATCCAGCAATCCTGCACTGTTTGTTTTTACTATATAAATATTATCATCGGGCAATCCTATACCATAGGATTCAGTGGCACCAGCAAAGATGTACCCTCCATCCTGTGTAGAAGCCATTGAAAACGCACCATCATTTGATGGACCACCATAAATCCTTGTCCATAGGGTATCTCCTGTATTATTTGTTTTCATTATATATAAATCTGCTCCGCCTGTACCGGATGAGAATGTAACACCGCCAATAATAAATCCATTGTTAGGGGTTTCCAGTACTGATGTACCTATATCTTCAGATGGACCTCCGTAAGTTTTTTGCCAAAGAATATTTCCTGATGCATCTGTTTTTATAAGAAATATATCTCCGCTCCCTGTAGCGAATGTTTCGCCAGTTATGATATATCCACCATCTGCAGTTTGCTGGATTCCAAATCCATTTTGGTCGGCACTATCAGGGTATACTTTTGTCCACAGAGTATCTCCTACATCATTTGTTTTAATAAGATAAATGTCATAATCACTGCCACCACTAATAGAATCAGTTTCTGCAAGAATGATATATCCTCCATCAGAGGTCTGCTGAACTCTATAACCTTCTTCATAATAACTGCTACCATAGGTTTTTGTCCATAGGGTATCACCGGAAGAGTTTGTTTTTAAGAGCCATATATCGTCACCACCTGAACCAAACGATGAGGTATATCCTACTATAACATATCCCCCATCTGATGTAGCCTGCATATCATTTGCCTCTTCAGAATTTGTTCCGCCATAAACTTTACCCCAAAGCATAGTCCCAGAAGCATCGGTTTTTATCAGCCATAAGTCACGCCATCCTGCGCCATAAGATTCTGTATATCCTCCTATCAAATATCCAAAATCAGATGCGTTTATTACAACATTTGCCTCATCGTCGGCGGTGTCTCCATAAGTCCTTGCCCATAAAGAATCTCCAAGGGAATCAATTTTTATAAGGTAGACATCATCATTACCTGCCCCATAAGATGCAGTGTATCCTGCAACAACATATCCACCGTCAGGAGATTGTTGAACGGAATTTGCCCAGTCACAATCTACTCCACCATAAACCTTTTCAAATACAGGTGTAGCAAAAATTACAATTGGTGAAAAATATAGTAATATAAATAAAAGTGCAGCAAAAAATTCATAATAATGTCTTTTGAATTTTTTATCAAACATTCTAAAACCTCCTTTTTCTAAAATTGCCATTTCTAATATTAGCACATAAAATAAAAAATATTTTTAAAATGTCAAGAAAAATAATATAAAAATAATTACCAGAAGTAACAAAATCCAGATAATTTCGTAAAGTGTAAACCGTGATTCGTAAATCGTAATGCGTTAATTATAAAAACACAGAACCTATAAATAAGAAAATCTTGTATGTTCATAGTGTATTTGTTGCTTACAATATAAGATGGTTAAAGGTAAAAGGTAAAAGGTTAAATGTTAAAAGTAAAAAATTAAAGAGAAAGTACCCACTCTTCCCATTTACATTTTTTAGCCTGCAATTTTCAACCTTAAACCTTCAACTTTCAACATTCAACTTATCCGTATCACCATATCATCGTATCACCGTTTTTCTTGTCTCTTTCGTTTTTCACGAACCACCATCACGAACACGTTTGTTAATCCTTTACCCATTCACCCATCTACTCATTCACTCTTTTTTCTTAACCTCTCTTTCTCTTCTTGAATCTTCTGACAACCGTTTGATTGGAATTGGGTATTATGTAATACCAAACCTCTTTTTTACCTCATCCGAAGCCATTGAAGGATTCCACCTCGGTTCCCAGACAAGGTTTACATTTGCTTTTTTTACTTCATCAATCATTTCTACACGCTGTTTAGCAACTTGCGTAAGCATACTTGCCAGAGGGCATCCTGGCACTGTTAATGTCATATCTATATTTACCACATCATCCTGTATATCTATTTTATAAATTAAACCAAGGTCAACAATATTGATACCTATTTCAGGGTCTACAACAGTCTTCAGCATATCTAAAACCTGCTCTTTTGTTATCATTTCTTCCT
>WFRC01000087.1 GCA_015486685.1 Caldifarciminota bacterium | reverse complement strand
CAATACCTCTGGAACCTCTATTGTTCCATCTTCCTTTTGATAATTCTCTAATATTGCAATCATTGTTCTTGGAGTAGCAATGCCTGAACCATTCAGGGTATGCACAAATTCCCGTTTTCCATTCAGACTATATCTGATATTTGCCCTTCTCGCCTGAAATGCTTCAAAATTGCTTACAGAAGAGACTTCAAGCCACTTTTTTGATACAGGCGTCCATACCTCAATGTCGTAGGTTTTTGCAGATGCAAAAGAGAGGTCGTTTAGTGGGAGTTGGATAACTCGATACGGTAGATTTAATCCCTGTAATACTGCTTCCGCTTCATTTAATAATATTTCCAGCTGTTTATAGGATTCTTCTGGGAGTGTAAAATTTACCATCTCTACCTTATTGAATTGATGAAGTCTCATAAGCCCTTTTGTATCCTTTCCATACGAACCTGCTTCTTTTCTGAAACAAGCAGTGTATGCAGTATACTTTATAGGTAATTCATTGCCGTCAATAACCTCATTGCGGTGGATATTTGTCAAAGGCACCTCAGCAGTAGGATTTAAATATAGTCCATCTTCTTCTATTATATACATATCTTCTTTCAATTTTGGAATTTGTCCTGTTCCAAACATACATTCCTCTTTTGCAAGAAAGGGTGGGAAAATTTCAATATAATTATGTTGATTAATATGTAAATCAAGCATATAATTGATAAGTGCCCTTTCAAGCGTAGCGCCGAATCCTTTGTATAGTGGAAAATGGCTTCCTGCAATCTTGGCACCTTTCTGAAAATCAAACCATCCCAGGGATTCACTCAGAGTAAAATGGTCAAGTGGGGGAGAGGTAAATTCTCTTTTTTCTCCCCATTCTCTAATAACTATGGGCTCATCTTTTACCGAGGGGTGTGGGATATTGGGCACCCATATAAGAAGATTATCTATTTCAGATTCCAATCTTTTAAGAGTTTCTTCCAGTGTCTTTATTTCTTTAACAGTTTTTTTAAGTTCCTGGATAAGTGCTGAATTATCCTTTTGTTGTTTTTTTAAGAGCCCGACCTCTTTACTCTTTTCATTCCTTATATGTTTTAATGATTCAATCTGTCCGAGAAGAGCTCTCCTATCCTTGTCAAGGGAAAGGAGTTTTTCTATATCTACCTTTTCGCCTTTTTTCTTCGCGGCATCGATAATTAATGCCGCATTTTCTCTTATAAATTTTAGCGGGAACATTCTTCTCCTTTTTTCTTTAATATAAAGAGTATATTGCGAATGTCAACAAAAAAATGGGATTTCCTACATCAGGGACGGTCATTCTTTTTTACGCTACTTCCACCAATTTTAGTCCCTGTTTCCATTTTTTTCTTATGAGTTCTTTAATCTTTTCTATTTCATCAGGATTTTGTGCGATTTCTTTTGCAGATATTTTAGCCATATTCAAGATTTCTATATCTTTTGTGAAGTCAAAAAACTTAAAGTCCGGGAATCCATGCTGTTGAGTTCCGAGTAATTCTCCCGGTCCTCTTATCCTTAAATCACTTTCGGATAATTGAAATCCATCTGTGGTAGAGATAAATGCATTTAGCCTCCTTTTTGCCTCTTCTGTAATCTTTTCGGATGTAATTACTACACAGTAGGATTTTTTTTCTCCTCTTCCAATCCTGCCTCTTAATTGATGGAGTTGAGACAGTCCAAATCTGTCACCATTCTCTATTACCATAATTGTTGCGGATGGGACATCTATTCCCACTTCAATCACAGTTGTGGAAACAAGCACTTTGTAAATCCCATTTTTGAATTTTTCCATTATCTCATCTTTATCCTTTCCCTTCATCTTACCATACAGCAGACCTATCTCAATTCCTTTGAAAATTCCATTTTTCAGTTTGAGATACATCTCTTTTGCCGCTTTTAAGTCCATCTTTTCAGATTCTTCTATCAGGGGATATACAATATATGCCTGTTCACCTTTTTCTATCTTTTCCCTTGTAAATTTGTATACTGCATCACTTTTGTCCTGATATGTCCATTTTGTCAGCACAGATTTTCTTCCCGGAGGCATCTCTTTTATAAATGAGATATCAAGGTCTCCGTAGAATGAAAGCGAAAGTGTTCTTGGGATTGGTGTTGCTGTCATTACAATTACATCCGCATTTTTTTCCTTATCCCTTATCTTTTCCCTTTGCAGTACCCCAAATCTATGCTGTTCATCAATAATGATTAAACCTATATTTTTTGGCTTTACATCTCCTTCCAGTAATGTGTGTGTGCCAATGATGATGGAGGGTTTATCATCTGAAAGGCGTGAGAGTATTTTTCCCCTCTCTTTTTGTTTCATCCCACCTACAAGCAGATAAACGGGAATGTCCATTTTTGAGAGGAGATTTTTTATCACAAAATAGTGCTGGTATGCAAGTATTTCTGTGGGGACAAGGTATACCACCTTTTTGCCGTTATCTATGGATACAAGTCCTGCACTTAATGAAACAATGGTTTTTCCAGAACCTACATCTCCTTGAAGAAGTCTATTCATAGGTCGCGATTCTTTCATATCATTTAGAATTTCACGAAGTGCATTTTTTTGTGCATTTGTTAGTTGAAAGGGGAGTGACCTTAAAAAAGATTTCAGCATTCTACCTGATATATGGAAGGATATACCTGCTCTCTTTTTGATGCCCTCTTTTCTTAATGCAAAAACTATTTGCACAAGAAAGATTTCGTCAAAGGCAAGACGTGCCCTTGCTTTTTTAAACTTTGCTATATTTTCAGGGAAATGCATCTCTCTAACGGCTTCAATCCTGGGCATTAAACCAAATTTTTCTCTGATTTCAAGGGGAAGATAATCGGGTATATCGGGGATAAGAGAAAGCACATAATTCATTGTTTTTCTGAACCACCGCTGATTAAGTCCCTTTGTTAAAGAATAAACAGGAACAATTCTGCCTACCTGTATAAGTTTCTCGTCCTCTTCTGAAATCAATTCAAATTCGGGAGATACAATCTGAAGGTTTTGGTAATAATTTACCTTCCCGCTGAGATATACATTCATCCCCTTTTTGAAAAACTTTTTTATCCATTTTTGATTGAACCATACTGCTATGATTGTGCCTGTTCCGTCATATACAAGGATGGACTGGATTGTTTTACGGCTTTTTGTTAGTTTGCTGAATACATCAATTACCTTTCCCATAATTGTTGCTTCGCTTCCTATCTTTACATCTTTTATAGGAGTTATATGGGAACGGTCAATATATTTTCTGGGAGGATAAAATATGAAATCCGAGACTGTATTTATCCCTAAATTTTTGAGGAGTTTTGCCCTTGCAGGTCCCACTCCCTTTACATACATTATTTCTTTTTCAATATCCATCTATTTTATTGGTGATAATTCTACCAATGTGGCGAATGCCTCTACCTGTTCCCCCTCTTTTACGAAAACATCCTTTACTAACATATCTCCCTTACTTTTGAATTCATGCTGCATTTTCATTGCTTCCAGTATTACGAGTATGTCTCCCTTTTTTATCTTATCTCCCTTTTTTGCATCTACCTTTACAATGAGTCCTGGCATAGGTGCTTTAATGATATTTTCCTGGGTTTCATTTTCCTCTTTCCCTTTTGTTTCTTCCTTTTCCTTAAATTCATATCTCTCACCATCAATATAGACAATTGTTTTGTCTCTATCCTGAATAAACTCAGATACAATATCACTGTTCCCTAAATTCATTACAATCTCATTTTTGCCGATGAACTGGAATTGCGTATTGAAGGTATTATCGCCAATTTTACACCTATATTTATCGCCCTTCTTCTCTATCTCCACATTATATTCAGTATTTCCGAAATTTACCTTTATATCCATATCAAAATCCTCGCCAGTTTGACAATGTCCTCCAGACTCCTGTTCGTTTTTCTGACGATACCGAAGATACCCTTTGAGGAGGATTTATTGTGAGATATGCATAGATTGCCAGAGCTTGATTCAAATATTTTGTCTTTCTTCTGGCAAATAGTGCTTGGGTATTCTCTTGAATAAAATGGGTATGAAGATGACCTTTTTGAAATTCAGGGTGCAGAAAAACATTTCTTAAAAAATTAAAAGGTACCTTGATACCTTCAATTCTGTATTGGGATAGTGCAGATAACATTCTATTTACAGCAATTTCCCGGTTCTCTCCCCATACAATCAATTTTGCAAGTATAGGATCATAGAATGGTGATACCTCATATCCTTCCTTGATACCGCTGTCCACCCTGATATTTGGTCCCTTTGGCTCTTTGTAATAGGTTATTTTACCCGGTGAAGGGGCAAAATTATTATCTTCATCCTCTGCATAAATCCTTGATTCAATGGCATTTCCATTCAGATTTATCTGCTGCTGTTTAAGTGATAATTTTTCACCGCTTGCAAGCATTATCTGATGTCTTACAATATCTATGCCTGTTACCATTTCTGTTACGGGGTGTTCAACCTGTACCCTTGCATTTACTTCGAGAAAATAAAAATGTTTGTCCTTATCAACCAGAAATTCTATGGTTCCTGCATTGTTATATTTTACAGTTTTTGCAATCTTGATTGCCGTTTCTCCCATTTTTTTGCGGAGGTTATCATCCAGAAATGGTGATGGGGATTCTTCAATGATTTTTTGATACCGTCTCTGGACAGAGCATTCCCTCTCAAATAGATAAACGCCATTCCCATAATTATCAAAAAGTATCTGCACTTCAATATGGTGCGGTTTTTCAAGGTATTTTTCAAGATAGACCGTATTATCACCAAATGCAGATAGACTTTCTCTTTGTGCTGCTTTAACTGCATCTTTGAGCCCTCCTTTCTCTCTGACAATCCTCATACCTTTGCCTCCGCCTCCCATCGCGGCTTTTATAAGCACAGGATATCCAATCTTACCAGCAAAATTTTGAAATACTTTCATATCCTCAGATTTATTTATCATACCAGGGATTAATGGACCATTTGCAGATTTAACGAGTTCCCTTGCCATCAATTTATCGCCCACCTTTGCCATTGCATTAGAATTAGGACCTATAAATATTATACCTGCATCTTCAACCATCTTTGCGAATGTGCTATTTTCTGCGAGAAATCCATAACCGGGGTGGATTGCATCAGCCTTACAAGATTTTGCGGTATCTATGATTTTTTCCATATTTAGATAACTTTTTACGGCAGGGGATGAACCAATAAAATAGGATTCATCTGCAAAGAAACGGTGGGGAGAAGATTTATCTGCCTCTGAATATACAGATACGGTTTTTATCCCCAATTCCTTTGCTGCCCTCATTACTCTTATAGCAATTTCCCCTCTATTTGCTACGAGAATCTTTTTAATCATCATCTCTCCATACAGGTGTTCTTTTCTCAAGAAAAGCCTTCATACCTTCCTGTGCTTCTTTATCCATTCTCAATCTTGCCAACACATACGCCGTGTAATCCCTCGCCCTTGCAAAATCCATTAAGGGGACTTTTTCTAACAGGTCTTTACATACTCCAAGGGCATTGGGCCCTGCCCTTAAAATATAAGAAATATATTCGTCAACAGCATTGTCCAGTTTATCCTGAGAGACTACTTTGTTTACGAGATTTGCTTCCTTTGCTTCATAGGCGGATAATCTTTTACCTGTGATAAAATATTCTCTTGTTTTTGCCTCACCGCATTTTCTTATAATATAAGGGGAAATATCGGCAGGCACAAGTCCTATAGTAACTTCACTGAAACTGAAAACTGCATTTTCCGATGCAGCGGCAATATCACAAACAGCAGTAATTCCTGTTCCACCGCCAATCGCAGGGCCATTTATCCTTCCTATTAAAGGTTTAGGAATACTATACATCAGATGAAGTAATTCTCCCAATCTCCATACCTCTCTAAAATTCTGTTCAAAATCTAATTTCATTACATCCTTCATCCAGTTTAAGTCTGCCCCGGCACAAAATGCTGTCCCTTCTCCTGTAAGTATAATTATCCTTATGGTATTATCATCATATAATTTTGTAAATACATCCATTAATTCTTCAATCATCACCATATTAAAGGCATTTCTTACCTCAGGTCTGTTTAAGGTGATACGAAAAATTGTGTTTTCTTGCGCTACCTTGATTGTTTTATATTCCATTGGACCTCCATTTTTAGTTATTACTAAAAATTCAAAATTTAAGCATCGTTCCTAATAACGCCATAATATTACACATCAATAATAAAAAGTCAAGATAAGTTTATAGGGTAAATGAGTAGATGGGTGAATAAGTTATATTGAATCTTTAGATGCTTTCGGATGTTTCAGATACGCACCTCAGAATTTCTGTGAGGGATATTGTGCCTACGATTTTTGCTCCCCTTAATACGGGAATAGCATTTACTTCATTTTTTTCCATCAGGGCGGCTGCCTTTACAATAGATTCATCTTCCTGGATTGTATCGCTCTCCCATTCCATAATATCATCTACAAGATATAGTCTATAATAATCATCAGATATAAGTTCTTGATGCATTTCTTCGTCTTCAAATGTGGGCAATAGCGACCATACTATATCCCTCTTCCTCAAAATGCCAATGAAATTATCGTCATCGTCTACCACAGGTATAATCTCAACATTACTATTGAGGAATATCTTTATTGCTTCTCTTATATTTGTATCTCTCCTTACTATTGGGAAGTCTGTTTCCATAAAATCCATTATTCTCATACGATAATAATAATAAAATAATTTTTTTTGTCAAGATATAAATTAATAAAAAGGTTAAACTTTTTGCGAAAAATTGTTATAATAGGAGAAAAAAGGAGGTAAGAATGTAGCAAAGATATTCCTTTTAAAATATCATTATAACTGCTCCATAAATAATCTGATGGCTCTTTTACTATGCCTTTTGCGATAGGATTTAAGTGGATATATCTGCTTGCGATTATCAGGTATTTATTTGTTGTTACAACAATAGATTTAAATCTTCCCATAAATAAATGTCCTCTTATTTGATAGTTATTATTATGATATTTGGAATATTTTATTTTTAAACACTGCATAAACCTTGAAACATTCCCGTCAGGAAAAGTAGCAAGAAGATGAATGCGATTGGGCATCAAGCAGTAAGAATGTAAAATAACATTTTCCTGCTGAATGTATTTTTTCAGAGTATTCAGATAATATCTATAATCATCATCATTCCTAAATAGTAGATTATTTTCTATTGCATGGTCCATTATATGCACACTTATTCCTGGATATGATATTCTTATTTTATTTTCTAATATAATTTACTATTATAATAAAAGTTTTCAACTTTTCAACATCTGACATTAATTTTCTTATTTTAGAAGGATGAATTTCTTTGTTGCGTGGTGGAATCGTATAAAATATACACCAGCAGCAGACAGATGAAGGGATAAAATTCCTCTAAATCCTCTTCGTATATCCTTTTCCTTTACCCTTCTCCCCAACAAATCAAAGATTTGAATTTTACCATCTGTATTAGT
The DNA here is from genome assembly GCA_015486685.1 of Caldifarciminota bacterium. Taxonomy (GTDB): domain Bacteria; phylum Hydrothermota; class UBA3072; order WFRC01; family WFRC01; genus WFRC01. The sequence continues at coordinate 1,458 of WFRC01000087.1, read as the reverse complement.
GCTTATGAAAAGTTTTACAGATTTTACCGCAGGATTTCTTAATATGTAAAACTCAAATTTTCTATTTCTGGATATTCTCCTTATATTTGTGCTCTTGATTTGCATAAATGATGTATTTTCATTGTCGTAATAGTCCTTATGCCATCCAGAAACCAGAGGAATATCCGTTTCCCAGATATACAATTGACCGCCTGCATTGGTAAACACTAAATCACACATTGAATCACCATCTATATCTGCAACTGTTGGAGATGAGTAACTGTATCCTGAATATCTGAAAGGAAATCCTGGGATTATGCTATCTTTCTTAAATCCATAAATTAGTGAATACCTCGTATCATGATTTGAGCCATTTAAAAATATCTTGCCATTATTTTCCGTAACACCAGCACGGTATGTTTTCCCACTTGTACTCCATTTTTCGACAATATTACCATCTTTATCTATGGCATATGCACCGTTATAAAGGGTTCCGGTAATAATTTCAGGACACCCATCACCATTTATATCAGATAACAATAATGGTCCTCTTGGAGGGTCGCTCAATGGAACATAAATTCTTGTAGTTAATCCATTTTTCCAGATGTAAACTCCATTTGCAAATGTAGCAACAATATCATATTTTCCATCTCTGTCAATATCTGCAATTAAAGGGGAATTTATATTTGTTTCAAATGTAGCATCCTTCCAGAGTGTATCACCATAAATATTAAGGGCAATAATATTTGCACTTGTTGTGTTTCTTATAGTGGCGACTATCTCCAATGTGCTATCACCATTTATATCGCCTACGGATATATATGGAAAATAACCAATATATTCTGTTAAAAGTGGACTTCCATCGGGCTCAAAAATATGTAGGTATCCAGTGCCTGTTGCATAGATGATTTCCGGGATACCATCATTGTTTAAATCCGCAATTACAGGATGTGTATATGTGCTGCCATTAACCCTTTTGGGCCAGTCAGGATATCTATCCCCATTCCACTTGAATATATAAACGGAATCGGAGTTTACCACTATCTCCAGAGACCCATCTCCATCAATATCAGAAACTGCAGGTGTGCCTGGCTGTGGATAGGAGGTTATTGGTTGAGGCCAATTTGCAAAAATGCTTCCATCAGGTTCGTATACAAATACAGAACCAATACCGGCAACAATAATTTCAGGTATTCCATCCTTGTTTAAGTCAGTGACAACGGGTGAGGAAAATCTTACAGATGCAGACTGGATAGGGAAATTTGAAAATAATGCAGGCGATGTTTTCCCAAAAATTGAGATAGAGGTATCTCCTAAATTTCCATATCTATTTATTGGTATAATATTGTATGAATAGGTGGTATTAAATAAAAGATTTCTATCAAAAAAGGAAAATCCTGATGGATGGGTAAAAGATATTTTACCGTCATTCCTTAATAGGATGAAACCTGTAATATTTTGAGGTGGAACAAACTTTGT
>WFRC01000086.1 GCA_015486685.1 Caldifarciminota bacterium | reverse complement strand
GTTAAGGCAAGAATATTTCTGGCAAAAGACAGAAAAGGTGTATATGGATTTATATTTACATTTGAATATGGAGATACAATGGTTTTGAAGACAATAGGAGTAAGAGAAGAAATCCGCGGCAAGTATATTGCTACTGCGCTTATATATTACGCATACGGGACAGGGCTAAAGTTAGGAAAAAGCAAATTTATACACGCATATATGAGAGAAGGTATATCATCATATCGCTTCTCAAAAAAGTTTGGAGAAATCTACAGAAAATATTCCCTTTATGGAAAGAAAATATAATCCTGTTGAGAGGCTGTTTTCTACTGATAAATACGATAAAAAAATTGCTTTAATTCAGGGAAATGAAAAGTTTTTCTCATCCCGTATATCAATTGAGAGTTGCACATATATAGAACTAAAAAGATATATTGAAGGATATGCCGGGTATCTTAAGAAAAGGTACAACATCCAGAAGGGTGAAAAGGTCTTTTTGCTTCTGCCATTTTCCATAGACCTGTATATAACGATTTTATCCCTTATGTATTTAGGCGCAACCATCATTTTTGTTGAACCCTGGATTAAAAGGGATGTATTCAGAAAAATAGTTTCAGGAATAGAGGCAAATAAGGTGATTATATCGTGGAAAGGTGCGTTGATTGTAAAGGCAATCAAACTCTTCGGCAAAAAAATAGCATTTATTTTACCTCCATCTGAGATAAAAGAATATACATCTTCACCCATATCATCAGAGGATGTTGAAGATGGGAAACCAGCAGTCATAACATTTACAACGGGAAGCAGTGGTATACCAAAATCGGTTGTAAGAACATACGGACTCTTAAGGTTGCAATATGAAATGCTTTCCAGATATATACAGGATAAAGAATGTGTAGATTTTATCTCATTCCCAAATCTTGTTCTTGTTAATCTATATCGTTTCAATACAACAGTGTTGCCACCCCGAAATTTTAAGGGTAGAACCCCATTGCAAAAAGCATATTTCCATAAACTTCTAAAAGAAACAGGGATTAAGAGAATTTTCCTCTCTGTCGCAAATCTGTATGATATTGCAGATAAAAGGATTTTTGAAAGAATTGAACGAATCTATACAGGTGGAAGTATAGTGGATATAAACTTTTTGAAAGACTTTCAGATATTGGAAAAGACGCAAATTTTTTATGGCTCTACGGAAATTGAACCCATCAGCGTTATGGAAGGTAAACATATTGGGACATTTAAGGAGAGAGGAATTATTTCAGGTAAGCCCAACAGTTTCCTTGATATAAAGATTGAAAACATAGAAGAGGGTATCGGAGAAATAAATGTGAAATTCAAGGTAAAAGGTGAAGGTATCCCCGCAGCATTTATAAAAACAGGTGATATCGGATATATGAACAAACAGGGATTTCTTGTTTTAATGGGAAGAAAAATAGATACATTCAATTATAGAGGCAAATGGATATATCCCTATGAAATCCTTGCCACACTTCAGAGGAATAACATCAGAAACCTTGTTATCCCATATATTTCGCAGGGTAAATTCCTTTTAATCATTGAAGGAAGAAGGTCGGAAAATCTGAGAAAAATAATAGAGGACATATTAAATAGTATCTCATATTACCCCGAGAAATTTATATTTCTAAAGAAGATACCTCGAGACCCAAGACACAGAACCAAAGTAGACTACAAAGCCCTCACAGGAATACTTCGTTAAATCAGAAATAGGATTGGTTAATTTGCCTTCGGCGTTATTACGCTCCGCTGTGTATTTGCTTCGCGTTATTTGTTGTAAATAAAATTTTCGGTGATGGGTAAGAGGCAAGAGGTAATGGGTTTATTGAGTTGAAAAAGGTTAAGAAAGAATAGTCTAATTGGTCCGATTGGTCTAATTAGTCCAATTAGTCTGATTGGTTAAAAGTAGGAGGGGCTTCCCAGCCCCGATGAGAAGTGAAAAAAGACTGTTGAAAGTTAAAGGTTCAAAGTTAAAAGTTAAATCAACGAAAAAAATGAGATAGACCAAATAGACTAAATT
>WFRC01000085.1 GCA_015486685.1 Caldifarciminota bacterium | reverse complement strand
AAGAACCATTTGACAAAATTTATCATTATAAAATAACCCTTTTTTCAAGTTTAGAGAGTATTACCCTTATAACATCATAACATCAGGGTCAGTCTTCCAGTTTCCAGTTTTCAAAAAATTAACGACGCATTGATACGGTCAATACACTCCAAACTACTCCACCCATCATGAGATTCTTCGCCAATGGCTCAGAATGACATCTACCCATTCTGTGAGATTGTTTGCTCATTACATTCGCTCACGTCTCCGACTTCTTCGTCGCTTTGCTCCTCGCAAGGACAAAGGAGAAAAACAAGTTTTGTCCTAACCTGTGCATGAACTTTCCCGAATTTTTATATTTTTTTCTTGACTTATCCTTTTTTTTTATTAAAATATGCGTATGAAGGTAGCACTTATTCACGATTATTTAAACCAGTATGGTGGAGCAGAAAGAATCCTGGAATCTATACATAACATATTTCCAGATGCACCTGTTTATACACTTTTATATAATCCCGCTATGATGCATTCTAAGATTAACAGTTGGGATATACGGGTATCTTTTTTACAGAAACTTCCATTTATTAAAAAACACTATGAAAAATACCTTGCGTTATTCCCTCTTGCTATTGAGTCATTTGATTTATCTGACTATGATATTGTTATCAGTGATTCCAGTGCATGGGCGAAAGGTGTTTTTACAAGGGCAAAAACTTTGCATATTTCATATTGCTATAATCCTATGCGATTTGCGTGGGAAACTTTTTATTCATATACCATAGGTTCTCATACAAAATTTGCAAGATTTTTTCTCAGAGTACTAATGAATTATCTGAAAATATGGGATTATACAAATTCACAAAGGGTAAATTATGTTGTTGCTATATCACATATTGTCAGGGAAAGAATCAAAAAATATTATCGCAGAGATGCAGATATTATTTTTCCACCCTGTAATACGGATTTCTTTACCTATGATAAAAATGTAAAAAAAGAGGCATTTTATTTGATAGTTTCACGATTCAAATACTATAAAAGGATTGATATTGCTGTAGAAGCATTTAATAGATTAGGGCTTCCGCTAATAATAATAGGATACGGTTCTGAGAAAGGAAGATTGATGCGGATGGCAAAGAAGAATGTCCATTTTATAACAAATGTAGAGGATGATAAGGTAAAAGAGGATGAAAAAATCAGGTGGTATTATAGAAGGGCACAGGCATTAATTTTCCCGGGTATCGAGGATTTTGGCATTGTGCCTGTTGAAGCAATGGCGACAGGGACCCCTGTAATTGCTTATGGAGAAGGTGGTTTGACAGATACAGTGGTTGCTGGAAAAACAGGAGAATTTTTTTATGAGCAGACACCTGAGGCATTAGCAGAGGCAGTGAAGAATTTTAAGCCTGAAAAATTTGACCCTGAGATTTTACGAAAACGGGCATTAGATTTTTCAAGAGAAAACTTTGAAAGGAGGTTTAAGAATTACATATTAGAAAAATACAAGAATCTCAAGCAGAAGGGTGTAGAGGTATGAAAGACTATTTTCAAATACTTAATATAAGCAGGGATGCGACAAAGAAAGAGGTAAAAATTGCGTATCATCGTCTTGCTATGAGATATCACCCTGACCATCTTTCTGATGAGGTTAAGGATGATATCCTGCCAAAATTTTTGCTTATTACAAGGGCATATAAAACTCTAATAAACGATAAAAAAAGAAAAAAATACATCAAGGAATTGGAATCAGGTTTATTTATGGAAGAGGGAGAAAGGGATAAAAAGGAAAGGGCGGAAAAATTGTTAAGGGAGGCAACTACTTTGATAAATTCAAATCCTGTCAGGGCATTGAGATATTTTAAGTCTGCGCTTTCACTTGAAAAAAATAACCCTTTAATTTTAAGTTATTACAGTGTTGGACTTCTAAATGTTGGTAAAAAAACTGATGCATATTTTTTTGCAAAGAAGTCTTTAGAATTAGATAAAGCACAACCAATTATTTATTATAATTATGGTATTATTTGCAGGGACCTTGGTAAAAGCAAAGAGGCAATTTCTGCATTAAGACAGGCATTGAAGTTGGACAAAAATTTTACAAAGGCAAAGAAGGTGCTAAACGAATTGAACAAGGGAAGCATCTTTGCAAAAATACTTAAAAAAGGAGGCAGTAATGGCTGAAGGAAATAGTGACTTTGAGTCAAAATTGGCACAGTCTGTAAGTAAGGTGATGGGAGCAGTGGCAGCAGGTATAGTTGGTGCAGATGGAATACCTGTTGCTGAATTTAAGGGCGATGATGAATTTGATGTATCCATCGCTTCTGCTGAACTTGCAAGCGTAATCGCAGATGCGAAAAGGCTCAGTCAGGATTTACACGGTGGAGATTTTGAGGAATCTATCGTGAAATCCTTAGATATTACACTTGTTGCAAGAATGGTTGGGAAAGACTTCTATGTATTTCTCGCAATGAAGGGAGAACTTCAAAACTTAGGGCTTGCACGTTTTGAATTAAAAAAGATGGCAGAAGGATTAAAGGATACATTGTTAACTTAGGAGCAAGTAGATTTTAGCCCTATTTGAAGGAGATGCGTGTGGGAAGGCATTAAAAAGAAGGCCCGCTTTAACAACCCTTTTAATATTTATCGTAGGGTCACTTTTTGCTAAATATTTACCATCCCATTTTATTATTTTATTTATAACTGTAATATTTATAATAACCTTAATATTTTTCAAACACTTATTCCCATTTGTTTTGATATTTACATTAGCATATTTTTATACCTTTTTTTCTGAAGAATATATCAAAAAGGCTCAAACCAAAACCATATCTTCTATTGCTGTTATAAAAGAACAAAGGGGTATATATAGTTTTAAGGGCTGGATTCCCTATATTGGCAATGTGTCAATAAGAGATAATAGGTTAAGGGTTGGCGAGATTATAGTATTTAAGGGGAGAATAAATCATCCATTTCATAGGGTTGCACTGCACAATTTACAATATAGAAGTTTAAGTTTACCTCTTGGATTTCCATTTATATTACGAGAGAAAATTTCCCGATTTATTGAAAAATATGTGTCGGGAGAAGAAGGTAATTTTGTCCAGGCAATTTTTTTGGGCAAGAGGCACCTAATCTCAAAGAAAACATTTGATGCTTTTAAGTATACAGGTGCAGCCCATATCCTATCTATAAGCGGACTTCACACGGGTATTATGTTTTTCATTATTTTTTTATTTCTGAGGGCAATAAGGATTAAATTCAATAAAGCACTTATTATTTCAGGCATTATTGTTTCGTTATTTGGATTAATTTCAGGATTGAGGGTTCCCATTCAGAGGGCATTATTACTTATATGGCTTTTTGTTATTGGAGAAACCACGGAAAGAATAGGTGATAGTATCAACATTGTTTCGTTCTCTGCCCTTTTAATACTTATCCTGAATCCTTTGAATCTGTATGATACAGGATTCCAACTTTCATTTACATCTGTCTATGGAATAATCCTATTCTGGGGAAATATTCATCGCCTCATATTTCGATGGGGAAGAAGTCGCATATTAAATGAATGGGTAACATATCCCTTTTCTGTTTCACTCTCTGCTCAGATTGCCACCATACCTATCGTGATATTAAAATTTCATTATATTGCGGTTCTGGCAACGCTCTCAAGTCTTGTGCTTATACCACTTACAGGATTTTTACTTTCAAGCGTTCTTTTAATGCTCTTTTTATTTCCTTTTGCTTCTATCCTTTCTTATGTTGTATGGTGGATTTCTCATATAATAATAAAAACAGCAGGAGCGTTTGCCTCTTTCTCGCTCTCTGCTGTTTTCCCTCAATCATTCCCCTTGTGGGGATTTTTCATTTATTATCCTTTAATCTTTTTGCTCTTAAAGATTCTCCCAGAAAGGTATCTTAAATCTTCTTAAACCTGCCTTCCAATTTTTTCTTTACCTCAGGGAGGGTGGTATATTCCATCTCTTCAAGGGGTAATCTGTGAGGTTCAAATGGACCGTGTGCACGGAAGAAATCAGCCATCTCATTGGCAGTATCCCTTGCTCTGTCAAAACTTGGGTCCTTAAATATATCTCTTGGTCCAACAAGTTTTCCATTTGCAATCTGGAAACCAGCGGCAATTACCCTTGGAGGTCCATCAAATCTTGATGGATTTGCATCTTCAAAGGAAACGGGCATAAGTGGACCATGGTGTGAACCCCTCATCCAACCTGCTACAATGTGTGGGAATGTGAATGGTTCAATAACTTCTCCCATTGCAGGAAAACCACTCTGTGCCCTTACTATTAGGACAGGGTCATCCTTCCCCACATATTTACCTGCAAGGAAATTTAGTTTTTGGGTGGATGATACAGCAGCAACCTCATTATCTGATTTTCTCCTGACAGATTTTATAAGATAATGTTCCATAGCACCGATGAATACGAGCATATCATAAAGTTCTTCCGGAATAGAAAAATCCACAACGGTATTTTCATATATGTCTAATACCTCAAAGATAAATCCGTCGTGCATATGCGGGTCAATTACGAGTCCAGCAGTATTAAATGGGTCCCCAAACATCTTGTAAAGGGGAAGATTCCATGCCCCCGGTGATGTTTTGTCTGCCATAAATACAATTACAGGGTCGCTTCTCCTCTCTTCAAATTCTATCTCTGCAACCCCTGGACCCATACCCTTTACATTGCCTGAAAAGGCATCGGACAGCAAATCCTGCCCTGCTCCATAGAGTTTCAGTTCCTTTGCCTTCTCTGTGCCCTTAATAAATGTGTCCCACGCAAGTTTGTGAATTTCTTGATTTTCAACGCCTTTTGTATGGGTCATAATCAGTTCCAGGTCATCTCCGCAATGCAGTACAGAGAAATCAATAATCATACCACTGTTTTTTGCTTCGCTTAGTGCTGTCTCAGCTATCTCTATTAGTGCCGGATGCATTGAAGAATGCCCCACATAACCACCAATATCTGCTTTGATAACACTTAAAGTAGTTTTCACTATAACCTCCTTTTTTCTTAAAAATATGATTGATTTTTTTAAAGTCAAGGACATTTATGAAAAAAGTTGATTTTTGGGTAAATATAGTTTCAGGTTCTGAGCTCAAAAAAATCGTGAGCCGTGAAAAAACATTTGTTCAGAGATTTAACCCTTTTCATCTACTATTTCTCCCCGTTCAAGAGTTGAAAAGTTAAGGATTTGAACTTTTCCAAATTTTTTTCATTTT
>WFRC01000084.1 GCA_015486685.1 Caldifarciminota bacterium | reverse complement strand
TGGTGGGGTAAAAGAGAAGGTTTTAGGTGCAAAAAGAGCAGGTATAAATACTGTTATCGTACCAGAAGACAATAAAAAAGATATAAAGGAACTTACCCCAAGTATAAGAAAAGGTATGAAATTTATCTATACAGATAGAATTGACAAAATCCTGAAATATGTCCTGGTAGAGAAGAGAAAATGAAAAAGAATCCTATGGTTTAACTGTTGAAAAGTCCAAACAATAATTGAAAAATAAAAATTGCAAAATGATAAAGACAGATAGAGGTATTAATTGAGGTTAAGGAAAAATTATGAAGCGTAAAATTATTTTATATTCTATTATTTCCTTTTTTATCGGCGGTATATCTGGCTACTTTGCCTTTATCATTAGAGGAGTCCCGGATGCAAAATTGATAGAATATTATACTCCACCCCTTTCAACAAGGTTATACGATGTGCACAATAGATTAATCAAAGAACTTTATACCCAGAAAAGGGTTCCTGTTCCACTCGATTCTATCCCACCTTATGCCATACAGGCGACTATTTCAGTAGAGGATAAAGACTTTTTTAAGCATTACGGTATAGATTTTAAGAGAATTGTAAAATCTATTATTGTGGATATAATTAAACACAGATATGCTCAGGGTGCCAGCACAATTACCCAACAGTTAGCGAGAAATCTTTTTCTTACTCCCAAAAAGTCTATAACAAGAAAATTAAGAGAAGCACTGCTTGCCTTGATGATCGAAAGATATTACTCTAAAGAAGAAATATTAAATATGTATATGAATCAAATATATTATGGGAATGGAAACTATGGTATAGAGGCAGCCAGTGAATATTATTTTGGAAAACCCGTAAGTCAACTTTCCATAAATGAATCTGCTTTACTTGCCGGTTTACCAAGAGGTCCAGGTTATTATTCACCTTTTAAGTATCCTAAAAGGGCAAAAAGAAGAAGAAATGTTGTTCTTAATGCAATGGAAAGGGCAGGATACCTTGATTCTAATACTGTCCAAATCCTGAAACAAGAACCTATTGAAGTAGTAAAAAGAGAAGAAAAAAAGAAGATAGGACCATATTTTATTCAGGAAGTAATAAAAAAATTAAATAGATTATTTGGGAAAGAATACCTGACAATGGGTGGATATACTGTCTATACAACAATGGATATGGATATGCAGAGTGTTGCTGACAGCGTTGTTGAGACAGGTTGCAAAAGGGCTGAAAGAATATTTAAGCTTACTCCAAAAGATTCTTTTTCAGATTCTACAATAAACCCGTTAAATATTCCGTATATTGAGGGCGCACTTGTTGCAATCGCCCCCCATTCGGGTGGAATAAGGGCACTCGTAGGAGGAAGAAACTTCAAACATAGTAAATTTAATCGAGCAACAATGGCGCGCAGACAAGCAGGTTCTTCATTTAAGATATTTTTGTATACTGCCGCTATAGATAATGGATACAGCCCGTCCAATATGATACTGGATGCCCCTATTGTGGAAGAAATTCAAGGCAAAATCTATGCCCCGGCAAATTACGACAGTACATTTTTAGGTAAAATTTCATTAAGAAAAGCGCTTGCCCTTTCCCGAAATCTTGCCTCTTTGAGGCTTATAAAACAGGTAGGTGTATTTACCACTATTGACTATGCTCACAAAATGGGCATTAAAAGTCCATTAAAGCCTGTTCTCTCCTTACCACTTGGCACTTGCGGAGTAACTCCATTGGAGATGGCTAATGGATACGCAACAATTGCTAATTATGGAGTAAGGATTAGTCCATATTATATTGACAGTATAAAAGATAGAAATGGAAATCTGGTATACACACATCTCCCAATAAGAGAAAGGGTTTTATCACCTGCAACATCTTATATTATGATAGATATGATGAAATCTGTTTTTAACCATGGAACTGCCTATGGGGCAAGAAGAATGGGGTTTCGGTGTCCTGCTGCCGGGAAAACAGGAACAACAGATAATTATACAGATGCATGGTTTGTAGGATTTGTTCCGGATTTAATAATATCTACCTGGATGGGATATGATACGCCAAAGAGAATAGGAAAAGGTGCAACCGGGGCAAGAATAGCATTACCCGTATGGGTCAATTTTATGAAGGGAATAGGGGACACAACAAATCAGGATTTCCCTGTACCTGATGGTGTTGTGAAAAAATATGTTTGTACTGCTTCAGGACTTTTGCCTACAAAATACTGCCCCAGAGTAAGGCAGGAAGTTTTTTTAAGGGGGAATGAACCCGAAAAATATTGTAATATACATAGCCCACACCCTAAAATAAAAGAGAATGTCCCTTTCGAAAGGATGGATAGATGAGAAAGACAGATTCAGCGCACTCATTCACCCACCTGCATTATCTTTTTTTAATACCCCTGTTATTCTGGAAAATAAATCATCCAGACTAAAGGGTTTTGGTAAATATGCTATACCTTCCTTTCTATAGATTCCAAAATGAATATCAGTAGGAGGATACCCACTTATAAAAATAAACGGGAGTTTTGTTTCTTTTCTGGATAATATTTTATACAGGTCTTCTCCCCCGAGTTTTGGCATAATCAGGTCCGTAATAATTAAATCTATCTCCCCTTTGTGTCTTTTGTAAATCTTCAAACCTTCTTTACCATCAAGGGCAGTAAAGACTTTATATCCCTTAAAAATGAGGGCTTCTTTCATCATATTTCTAACAATATCTTCATCCTCAACTATAAGAATTGTTTTTCCGCTTACGGATTTTATCTTCCTTTTTTTCGCAGATACAGATTTTACTTTACCTTTTCTTATAGGTATAAATATCTCAATGGTTGTCCCTTTACCCAATTCGCTGTATGCATTGATAAAACCTTTATGTTGTTTAACAATACTGTAGACCATTGCCAATCCCAATCCAGTACCTTTCCCTGGTTCTTTGGTTGTGAAAAATGGGTCATAAATTCTTTGAATGGTATCTTTATCCATACCTTTGCCTGTATCACTCACCGAGAGCGAGACATATTTACCTGATTTCATCCATGGATGGGTATTAACATATCGAGCACCCGCATAAATTTTCCCTGTTTTAATAATTAATTTGCCCCCCTTTGGCATTGCATCCCTGGCATTAGAGCAGAGGTTTAACATAATTTGTTCAAAAGCACCTACATCTCCATACACCACATTTTTTTCTTTGCTGAAGTGTGTTTCTATCTCTATATTTTCAGGTATCAATCTTTTTAACATAGGTATCATATCCTCAAGGGTATCTTCAAGATAGAAAAATTCCATCGTGAGTAACTCGCGTCTGCTGTACAATAAAAGTTGATGCGTAAGTTTTGCAGCCCTGTTTGCAATCTGTCGGATATGTTGAAGATTGCTGTAAAGTGGAGAATTTGGTTTTACTGATTCCAATGCTATTTCAACATTTCCGATTGCACCTGTCAGGAGATTGTTAAAATCATGTGCAATCCCCCCTGCAATCTCTCCCAATGCCTCCATCTTCTGTGCCCTTTGAAGTTGTTCCCGAAGTTGTTTTCTAACAGTAATATCTCTAACAATTGCCTGGATAAAGGTTTCCCCACTTATAATTACACGATTCAAACTTACTTCCGCATCAAATGGGGTCCCATCCAGACGAATATGTTTCCAGTAAAAGAACTGAGGTTTCCCTTTTAGTGCCGCATTAATCTTTTCCATAGCCTTTTCTTTTGAATTTCTTCCATCCGGTTGAG
>WFRC01000083.1 GCA_015486685.1 Caldifarciminota bacterium | reverse complement strand
TTTGATTTATATACCTTTTTCAGGTCTTCTACTTTTAACATAATAGTGGGGTCAGTCGTTCAAATTACAAAAATCACAATCAAAAAACAACAATATATATCACTCTTCTTTTTTTGATTTAGTAGCCTTTTCCTTTTTTGTTGCTGCCTTAGCCTGAACTACCTTTGCGAGTTTTGCCTTTTTTCTCGCAGCAGTATTTTTATGAAGCACCTTCTTAGATGACGCCTTATCATACAGTTTATATGCCTCTTTTAAGCCTTTTTCACCTTCTTCTTTTGATGGAGCAGATATAACCTTTTTGCTCACGGTTTTTAAACGAGACTTTAAGATTTTGTTTCTCAATCTCCTTTTCTCATTTTGTCTCAATCTCTTTTTTGCCGAAGCGTGTTGTGGCATTTTACCTCCTTTCTAAAAATGTTATAATTTTGCTCAATAATTTTGCAGTTATTACATCAGGTACAATAAACCCTGATATAGGGGATAATTCAACGATATCTACACCAATAAGATGCTTTGCACCAATTATTTCTCTTAAACAATTCAGCAAATTTTCCCACAAAATGCCCGCTGGTTCTGGATTACCTACTGCTGGCATTAAACCGGGGTCAAATACATCAAGGTCTATACTTATGTATACATTATCCGTAGCAATAGATTTTAGCACTGTTTCAGCATCGGGTTTTCTAAAATATGGAATATTTTTTCTATGCAAAAATTCTATTTCTTCTTTTGAGGCAGTCCTTTGCCCCACAAAAACCACAGGCACTTTTTCATAAACCCTTCTCATCACTGTTGCATGTGAATATCTCTGAGAAAGATATGCATCCCTTAAATCAAAATGTGCATCAAAAGATACAACCGTAAATTTATCCGCAAATGCGTTTATTGCACCAAGGCTTATAGTATGCTCTCCTCCAAGCATAATCACAAATTTATTATCTGCTAAATATTTTCTATATCTCTTCTCTATCCATTTTAACGCCAACTCTGGCGGTTGAGGTAGTTCAACCTCCTGCAATGTATGTGTAGCAACTTTTGAGAGGTCTACCGCTTCTTCAAAATCATATTCTTCAATACTCCTTGATGCAATCAAAATCCTTTCCGGTCCCTGTCTTGTTCCAGAGATAAAAGTCTCTGTTGCCTCATAAGGGATTGGGAATATTATGTACTTAGCCTCTTTGTATGGATATTGAATATCAATAAATGTCTTCATTTACAAAGACAGCAGCGGCAACCACTGTTGTCCACAACCCGTCTTTATTTCCCTTTGCTGTTTGTGTAACATTTGTTGTTTTATATATTTTTCCGCTAATTTTCCATATTTTTTTTCTTTCATCATAATCTGCATCGGGATTAAAATCCAATCCAACAATTGTAGCAAGCATTGATGCAGCAAGGTCTTCTGCGTAGTCCCCTGATTTTTTTGCCTTCTCACCAAAATTTATATGTTCAGAGAGATAGCCATAACTTTCCTCTGCTTTTGGAATTGCCAATCCTACAGAGGCTGAAATCAGTCTATGTGGTTCATTGGTTGAATTTTCAGCCATTACCGTAAATACAATTTCCCCTTTTTTTAAGATACTCAAACCTTCTTCCCGCGAAATCAATTTACAGTGTGGAGGGAATATGCTGGATACCTTTACAAGATTAAAACCTGCAATCTCTGCATTCCTCAATGCCAATTCGAGACTTGCAAGTTTCTCTTTATGATATCCCTTACCTTTTGTTAAAAATACCTTATTTGGTCTTAGCATAGCAATAAAATAAAATCCGTTTCCCATTTGTCAACCTGTTTTTTACTTCCCAAAAATTTCCCTTGAAAAATTTCTTATAATTCTTATTATTACCTTATGGGAAAAATAGATACAGGAGAAAATAAACTCTGTTTTGCCTGCGGTAAGAAGAATGAATGGGGATTGAAATTGTCATTTAAAAACTTAAATGGCAAAGCCGTCACAGAATTTACGCCCGATTTTCATTATCAGGGATACAAAGAGACTGTGCACGGCGGCATTATATCTACTATTCTGGATGAATCAATGGTATATGCTGCATTATTTAAGGGCAAAGAGGTAGTAACTGCGAAATTATCAGTAAGATTTAAGAATCCTATGTTCTTAAAAGGGAAATACAGGATTGAAGCAGAGGTAATAAATATAAAGAGAAATATTGTGAATACACGGGCAAGGATTTTTGACAGGGATAGAAATATTATTGCAGAAGGGGAGGGCGTTTTCTGGACGGTTAAGGACATAGATAAATGACAATATATCTTGGAATAATTTTTTTTATTTTTGGGGCAGTATTCGGGAGTTTTCTGAATGTTGTTATATATAGGCTGCCAAGGGGTGAATCTATTATATATCCTGCATCACACTGTCCTACCTGTGGGGCTAAAATTCTTCCCGGAGATAATATCCCGATTCTAAGTTATATTATACTCAAAGGAAGGTGCAGGAATTGCGGAGCAAAAATTTCCCCGATATATATTATCGTGGAATCTATTACTGCCGTAATATTTGCGTCTGGTTTCCTTTTTTACGGGCTTAGTTTCAGCCTCCTGGAGTTTATTATATTCTGTCTTATACTCATTCCTATCGCATTTATCGATTGGAACACGATGCTTATACCTGATTCCCTTTCCATAGGGGGCACTATAGTAGGGTTGGTTTTTAGTATATTCGGGGGGAAAATTGTTCAATCCTTAATGGGCGGGATTATATCCGGAGGTATCCTCTTAATCTTTGCAGTAATAGGAAAATGGATATTCCACAAGGAGGCAATGGGTTTTGGAGATATAAAGATGGCTGTAATGCTGGGTGTTTTTGTAGGATGGCAGGAATTTATCATTCTTTTGGTTATTGCTTCTTTCCTCGGTGCTATATATGGTTTGATTATGGAAATAAGGGGTAAGATAGAGGATTCAAAAATCCCATTTGCACCATTTCTCGCTATTAGTGGAATTATTACCTATATAATAGGTAGATATATAATAAACTTCTATTTTGGAATATGAAGTCTCCTGCGAAATTATTTTTCGGTTTGATTGGAAAAAGGGAAAACATTGAAGCATTGCGGGGAGAAATTGAAAAATTTGGCAGTATTGATGCAAAATCAGAGATTATCCCATTTAATTTTACAGACTATTATGAGAAAGAGATGGGTAAGCATCTGAAGAGACAATGGGTATCCACAGAGATAATTATCGAGGAAAATTCATTAAAGGATGTTAAAAAAAGGAGCATAGAGATAGAGGACAGATACAGGGATTCAGACAAAAGGATTATAAATATTGACCCGGGTGGGATTCTGTTGTCCCGCGTTGTGTTGCCAACCACGAAAAATTATGCCCACAGAATATATCTGGGAGATAATATTTTTATTGAGGTTACATTGGTGTATAAAGATAAATTATTCCAACCCCTCCCCTGGACATACCCTGACTATAAAACAGAAACTGCACTAAGATTTTTTAATAAGATGCGAGAAAAGTTGAAAAGTCAGGTAATAGTAGAAAATAGCGAAAAAAATTGAGAATAAATACCTTTCCTCATCTCCATAATATTATATAAATAGTAAAATGTCAGGCAAAATAAAATATTACAGGCATCAGAAAATAGATGATAACTTTGAAGGCAATTGAGGCGAAAAATCCTCCCATCGCAAAAACACCCACCTTAGCACTTTTTTTTACATTTCCTGATGCAAAAAATTCAAAAAGGAATGCGAAAACAAGGGGAAAGATAAGCAAAAATATGATATTACCGGAAAATATACCGATAATTGTCCCGATTACAGCACCGCTAATACCTGCTTTCGAACCGCCTGCCCATTTTACGGTTATAATAGAACCAAACCAATCACCAATAATGGCAATAAATGTTAAAATACCCAATATAATATAGATTGAAAGAGAAATATGGTGAAAATGCCTTGCCAATCCAATGAATATATACCCAACAAATGCAAGAGGTATTCCGGGAAGCCCGGGTAAAAAAATTCCAATAAGTCCTGCAATAAGAAATACGACTGAAAGAATTATATATAAAATATGCATACATAAGTATAAAATAAAATTTGAAAAAATCAATATTTAATGATATATTCTACTGATGAGACTCGGATTTCATATATCAATTTCTAAAGGCTTCAGGTATGTGCCTGAAAGGGCATTATCTCTGGGATGCGATACATTCCAGATGTTTTCTGGCAATCCTCGGGGGTGGAAGAAAAAACTTATTTCCACAGAGGATGTCGAAGGGTTCAAGGAAGGCGTTATAAAACATAAATTACACCCCGTTATTGTTCATTCGTCCTATCTTCCAAGAATAAACTCTGTTAATAAGGATTTAAGAAAGAGGTCTATTGCATCTTTAATTACAGAGATTAAAAGGGCAGAAGTCCTATCTGCAAACTATTTCATTATCCATTTTACGCCAAAGCAGGAGGAAATAGAATTATTTAAGGACGGATTAAGCCAACTTCATAGTGAGTATACAAAAATCCTGTTGGAGAATACTGCATCTTCCAGATTTAAGGTTATGGGTGAAGTGCTTAAACATTTACCATCAATAGGGCTTTGCCTTGATACAGCCCATTCTTTTGAATCAGGTTATGATTTAAGGGATGAAAATGCCGTAAGGGATATGTTCTCCGAAATTCAAGATTTTATAGGTATAGAAAGGTTAAAATGTATCCACTTAAATGATTCAAAAACGCAATTGGGTTCAAAGATTGATAGGCACTGGCATATTGGTAAAGGATATATTGGAGAAAAGGGCTTTCTAAATCTGCTTTCATATCCTGGAATTTTATCGCTTCCGGGAATTATGGAAACGCCCGTGACATCGGAATGTGGAAATGCAGAAAATATGAAACAAATGAGACATTTATCAAATATGGCAAAGGCATTATGAAAGCAGTGATATTTGATATGGATGGCACCATTGTAAAAAATCCTGTGCCATTTTCCGAGATGAAAGAAAGGATTGCCAGAAGATTAAATATTTCCATTGAGTTGCTTCAACCACTTTATGAATCTTTACTCAGGCTAAAAAATCCCAGAGCAATGAAAATTCTAAAAGAGGAGGAAATGACAAGGGCAAGAAAATCATACCCTGTTGAAGGCTTAACAGACCTTTTAGAATATTTGAAGAAAATGGGAATAAAGACAGCTATCGTTACAAGAAATTGCAGGGAGGCAACAGAGGTCGCCCTGAATTTCTATTTAACCTTTTTTGATTTAATTATCACAAGGGAAGACACAAAATTCCCAAAGCCTGCTCCAGAACCTATACTCCTGGCACTTAAACATTTCGGAATTGCTCCATCTGAGGCAATGGTTGTTGGAGACTATGACTATGATATTGAGGCAGGTAGAAGGGCAGGCTGCATTACGGTAAGGATTGGAGACGGATTTGGAGATTTCAATATTAAAGATATCAATGGACTGGAAAAAATATTAAGAGAGTTTATGAGTAAATGAAGTTATTTAGAATATGTGTTCAAAAGTTGACCGTAATTTTCCCTGATATGAGCCCTTTTCTTTTAATATCCTTTCAATGATATTTTCTGCCGCATTCCTTTGAGCAGTCCACAGAGGTGCAACTAAAAATTCTTTGTTTACATAACCTGCAAGCCTGTGTATAAGAATATCCGAAGATAAATGCTCCAGAAATTTCACTGCTATCTTGGCGTATGCATCAGGTGTTTCAAAAACTTTAATATTCCCGTTCTTATATTCCTGTGCCAGCACCGTGTTTTTCACGACATATAAGTGGTGCATCTTCACACCATCAAGTCCCCATTCCGAAACCTTTTTTGCTGTTTCTATTATATTCTCATCGGGTAATCCAAAGATTAGATGGCCCAGCACAAAAATATTCTTTCTCTGTTTTATCCTTTTTATCGCATCCTCTGTGTCCCGAATAGTGTGTCCCCTTTTCATCCATTTAAGATGTTCATCTGAGATGCTTTCTACGCCAATTTCTAACCAGGTATGATACTTCTCTGCTATCTCTTCAATTAAATCCAATACATCCTCTCCTACGCAATCAGGTCTCGTGGATATTGAAATCCCTACAACATCAGGATGTGAAAGTGCCTCATAATACAACTTCCTCAATTTTTCAACAGGTGCATAGGTGTTTGTGTATGATTGAAAATATGCAATGAATTTATTTATCCCTATTTTACCCTTCATATAATCAATTCCCTTCTTCACCTGTTCAGCAACAGGGAGTTCAGGTTCTACATACTTTGGTCTGTAGCCCACTTCATCGCAATATATACAGCCTCCTCTACCCTTTGACCCATCTCTGTTCGGGCAGGTAAAACCGCCATCAATAGAAACCCTGTAAACCTTCTCTCCAAATATCCTTTTCCAGTATGCACCAATGCGATTAATGGGATGTTGGGAAGTGCTCATAAAACAAAAAGGAATTGTCAATTGTCAATGCCTGACCCCTCTCAATTCCTTTAATATTGACCTTTTCATCTTATCTACATCTTTAACTTTTTTTATTTCTCTGGCAGGAGCACCTGCTACAACAATGTTTTCTTTTACATCCGTTAATACTACCGAGCCTGCTCCGACAATGGCATTTTTCCCTACCTTGACGCCTTCCAGCACAACGGCATTTGCGCCTATAAGCACCCTGTCAGAAATCCTAACAGGTTTTGCAGACGGGGGTTCCAATACACCGGATATAACTGCACCCGCTCCGATATGACAGTCTTTGCCAATAATTGCCCTTGCACCAATGACGGCGTTCATATCCACCATTGTTCTTGCCCCAATTACAGCACCAATATTGATAACCGCACCCATCATTATAATTGTATCCTTACCAATTTTTGCACCTTTTCTAATGATTGCACCGGGTTCAATTCTTGCCTGAATATTTCTTAAATCTTTTAAGGGCATTGCTGAGTATGCGGCTTTTATATCTACATATATATCCTTTATCCTGCGGCCATATTCTTTTCGGATTTTTTTTAAAATTTTCCAATCTCCCACAAGAATCCAGAAATTACCATTTCCAAAAAATTTAATGTCCCAATCTTTGAATATATCTTCTGAAAAATTTCCCCTTATAAAAACAACAGCAGGTGTTTGTTTTTCACTGTTTGAAATTAATGCACTTATTTCTTTCCAGTCCATAGTGCCTCCATTGTATAAAATCCCGGGGGCATATTGATTATAGATTGTGCTGATGCCAATGCACCCCTTGCGAATATAATTCTGGAAACTGCCCTGTGAGATAATTCTATTACCTCATCTTCTCCGTAAAAATATATCTTATGGATACCTCTCTCGTCCCCTACTCTTATAGATGATATCTCAGGATTTACCAGTATCTCTCCGAGCATCTTTGCTGTCCCACTGGGTTTATCCTTCTTGTTTTTATGATGAATTTCCTCTATATGTATATCAAATTCCCTCAATAATTCCTGCGGTATGTTTTTCAATAATATCTTGATGAGTGTGATACCCATAGAAAAATTTGGTGCATATAAAATGGGTATAATTTTCCCTGCTTCTTTTAATTTTGTCATCACATCATTGCCTATACCTGTTGTGCCACTTACAAGCGGTTTATGAAATCGTTCTATTGTGGGAATAATTTCATTTAAGCCCTGAGGTGATGAAAAATCTACAACGGTATCAACAGATGGAATAACATCTTCTAATCTGCTGTAAAATGGGATATTTAATTTGGGGGTTTGCTTATCAATAACAAATACCGAATGCCCTTTTTTCACAGCATAATCACAAAAAACAGTTCCCATTCTTCCTGAACCGCCGTATACAGCAATATTCATTTAATGCCCCCTTGAGAGTAGTCCATAATTTACTAATGCCTCCTTCAATCTCGTTCTATTTTCCGAAGCCATTTCTGACAATGGACTTCTCAGCTCACCCATATTATATCCAAGCATCTTTAATGCGGTCTTTACAGGGATAGGATTCGTTTCGATAAACATTGCACTGGAAAGATAATATAATTTTTCATTAAGCATTCTTGCCTCATCCCATTTATTATTTAGGGCATAATCCACCATTTTACCCACATCCTCAGGCACAATATTCGCCGTAACAGAAATTACACCTTTACCACCAATGGATATAATAGGTAATGTCAACATATCATCCCCTGACAGTAGTGAAAAATCTTTCCCTGTGGTAGACACAATTTCAATCATCTGACGCAATTTTCCGCTTGCTTCTTTAATGCCAACGATGTTATCCAATACAGAAAGATAACTTACAGTATCAGGCATTATATTTATACCTGTGCGCGATGGAACATTATAGATAATAATAGGAATATGCACTGAGGTTGCAACCTTCTCAAAATGTCTTTTTAGACCCGATTGTGTGGGTTTATTGTAGTATGGCGTAATTATTAGTGCATAATCTACCCCTAAATCCTCTGCCTGTTTCGTCAATTTAATTGTCTTCTCTGTGGAATTTGTTCCTGTGCCAACAATAAGGGAACATTTTATCCTTTCCTTTGTGAATTTTATAATTTCTTTCCTTTCATCTTCATTTATAGTGGGAGATTCTCCTGTTGTGCCCAATAATAAAATCCCTGATGTCCCGGAACCATTATGAAGATGGATAAGTCTTTCCATAGTAGAAAAATCTATTCCACTATCTGAAAATGGTGTGGATAATGCAACAATTGAGCCTTTAATCATATTTCCTCCTTACCTTATTCGCAATTCCCACTTTTGGGGATAGTAGCCGTTTTTATGTTAAAAATTGTCACAGAGTCAAGCACCGTCCCCAAGCACTATCTTCGAGATTTGGGCGGGATTCCCATATCTTTTCTATATTTTGCCACTGTCCTTCTTACTATACTAAAACCTTGAGAATTCAATATTTTAGAAATTTCACCATCTGTAATAGGCTTGCCTTCATTCTCAATAATCTTTTTTATTAATTCCTTCACCATCTCTTGCGAGACCCTTCCTCCGTATCTTCTTACACTCCTTGAAAGGAAGTTCCTTGACGGGATTACACCCTTTGGTGTCTGAACATACCTTTGTTTCAACATTCTTGAGATGGTCGATTCACTTAATCCTACACTTTCCGCAATCTCCCGTAAACCCAGGGGCTTCAAAAATGGCTTACCCTTTTCAATAAACTCCTGCTGGTGTTCAATGATAAATTCCATCACCCTCTTTAAGTGCTTTTTTCTATCCTCTAATAATTTAAAGAAATACAGAGCCCTTTTTACCCTCTCTTTTACCCATCTGATTTCTTCCCTGGAATATTTTTCAGGTGCAAGCAGCATTTCTCTAAACTTTGAACTTATCCTCATTGGCGGGATGTATGAATCATCCACCTTTACGATATACTTTCCATTCTTATACTCACAGGATACATCAGGCACAATGTATTCAATATCTCCGCCTGTAAAATCAGCAGAGGGCCTTGGATTTAATTTCTTGATTCTGTTTACCGCTTTCTTTATTATCTCTTCCGAAACCCCTAATTTTTCAGCAATCTTTCCAATTGCATTTTCCTTAAATTCTTCAAAACACACATCTAAAATTTTATACGCAACTGTATCCTCTTCGCCAAAATATCTCAACTGGATAAGAAGGGATTCTCTGAGGTCTTTTGCACCTATACCAGGGGGAGAAAATTCCGTTATCTCCTTAATTATATTTTTGACATCGGATGTTTTTAGTTTTAACTCTTTTGCTATCTTCTCAGGGGATGTCTTTATATATCCATTCTTGTCTATATATTCAATCACAAACTTTGCCGCCTGACGCATTTTTTGATTCGAAAACACAATATCTATCTGTGCATATAAAATATCCTTTAATGTAAATACAGCTGGTATCTGTGTTTGCGTCTCTTCCTCTTGTTCAGGAAGATAAAACGAGGGAAGTTCCTCTTCTAAAAATTTCTGCAAACCCTCATCAACCTCTTTTTCATCCTCCCTCAAAATATTTACATCAATCTCCATTTCATCCACTGGCTCTTCTTCCTCCATAACTTCAATAGCAGGATTTAATT
>WFRC01000082.1 GCA_015486685.1 Caldifarciminota bacterium | reverse complement strand
TTTGCATTTTTCATTTAATCTTTTTTCTCCCTTTATCTTATCTTTATAATCTTCCTGCTTGCGATTGTATTTCCATCTGCCTCTGCTCTGATAAAGTATATCCCACAAGGAAGTTTATTTATACTAACAGGAAGATTATGTCTACCTATACCAATGTTTCCTGAATACAGATTTTTTACCTTCCTTCCAGATATGTCATAAAGTGATATATTCACATATCTGTTTTCTTTTGTGGAAAATGTTATTGTAAACCTGTTTCTTACAATATTGGGAAAAATATTGAATATATTCTGAGTGGGCTTTGGTGTTTGTTTCTCATCAATGCCATAGAGTAGATTCTTGTAGATTTGAAGTCCTTTATCAAAATCTGCTACATAGATATATTCACCCGAAGAATAAACACCATAACCATATCCAGGTGTATCATAATATCCCACCTCTTGAGGGTTCGTCGGGTCTTTTACATCTATTACATGCAATCGTCCATTCCACATTTCCCCTACATAAATGTAATTGTCTGTTTTTGAAATTGATTTTCCAGTAGTAAAGGTGGTATCCAATATCCCCACTATTGTGAGGGATTCTGGTTTTGAAATATCTATTATAGTTAAACTATCATTGTTTAATAAATAAGCATCAGTACCATCAATCCACAAATCATTGCAACTTATTCCTATATCCCCTATAAGCACAGGATTTGTGGGGTCTTTTACATCTAATATCCTGAATGTATCACTAAATCCTGCATAAGCAATGGTATCTATTACCCAAATGCTGTTTGCAGTTCCTGATGTATCATAATGTCCCACTTCAAATGGACTTGATGGATTTGATACATTTATTATCCTTATCCCCGAATCTCCATCTGATACATAGGCAAAAGTGTCTAAAACAAAAATCCCATTAGCACCGCCAGGCGTATTGTAGTATTTTATTTCTTTTGGATTTGCAGGGTCAGATACATTTATTATACTTAAATTCCCTGTTGTCATATATATTAAGGTATCTGATTTAAACACATTATTTGGCAACCTAAAAATGGAATCATATCCTACTTCATAAGGATTTAGGTTGTTAGAAATATCTACAATGTAAAATCCTGAACTCCTATCAGCAATGTATGCATATGAACCTGATACTGTAATATCAGAAGCATAACCCGGAGTGTCATAGCATCCTATTTCTACAGGGTTTACCGGGTCTGAAATATTAAATATCCTCATTTCTCCATCCCCATCTGAGATGTAAGCAAGGGTATCTATAATCCTTATTTCGTTTAAAATCCATGCCCCCGCTTCATAATCTTTTACATCTTGAATAGATGTAGGGTCAGAGATATCTACTATATTAATCCAAGAACTATTAATACTCATAATATATCCATAATGCCCTGTGATTGCTATCCCATATTCAAAAGAAAAGGTTTTATGATAATAACCTACTTCTTGAGGATTTGTTGGGTCTTTTACATCTATTACACGTAAACTGTTAAGATCGCCTATATAAGCCAATGTATCCACAACGGTTACTCCACAAGCATAACCTGGAGTATCATAACTTCCTACTTCTTTTGGATTTGCAGGATTTGAAATATTTACTATCTTTAACCCTGCATCTACATCTGCTATATAACAAAGTGTATCTCTTATCGTAAATTCAGAAACAGCCCCAGATGTATCGTTATACACCCCAACCGTGAAGATATTCCCCATATCCTTTACATTTATTATCTCTAATCCATTTTTATCTGCTACAAAGGCAAAAGAATCTACTACACGAATTCCATGAGCATTTTCTAAATTAGAACACTCAGCTAATTTTAGTGGATTTAATGTATCTCCTACATCCCATATTTCAACTCCACCAATTTCATCCCCAATATAAAGTCTTTTATTTATAGGTGTATAAAATAAATCTAAAACAGTGCCTCTTGTATGGATTTTCTCTGATATTTTTACTGGTGCAGTTGGATTTGAGATATTTGCTATATATACTCCACCTCCTGAACCGACGAATGCAAGATTTCTTATAGTATCAATTGCAGCAGTATAACAAGAGCCAAATGGCCAATTGCCTACAAAACTTACATTTGATGAATCAAATTTTGTGGTTTTATAACCCCTGATGTTCATAAATCTTTCTGGAGAAAATCCTTGTTGTTTGAAACTTCCCATAAAGAAGCCTAATAACAATAGAATCATATTAACCTCCTTGTTTTTGTTATTCGTTAATTGTTATTTGTTATTTTAATCATTTTTCTCATTATTTTCATATTTTAATAAATCTATCTCCAAAATCAAGTAATTTCTCGTTCATTTCGTTTATTTCGTTGGTCTCGTTTGTTTCGTTAATTTTGCACTTTTCATTTTTCATTTTGTATTTATAAAAATTTTCCTTTCCACATTCATAACAAAATAATTATACATCATTTCCCTCAAATGTCAAGAATTTTCACATATTTTTTTCATAATTTTTTTCGTTCATTTCGTTCATTTCGTTCATTTCTGTCATGCTGTCCCTGAATTGTCATGCTGAACTCGTTTCAGCATCCCTCATTTCATTTAACGACTCCAAAACTACTTTACCCATCCTGTGAGATTGCTTCACCTGCCTGCGGCAGGTTCGCAATGACAATATTAAATTCCAAATCCCAATATTTTTCGTTTATTTCGTTCCACCCATCACCTCTTACCTATTACCGAAAATCTGGTGCATTCATTCTTTACAACAAATAACAGCGAAGCGAATATACAACGAAGTGTAATAACGCCGCAGGCAAATAACCGCTCTTTTTCATTTTCTTCTTTATCTTTTGGCTTTTTGCTGTAATTCCCCCCACCTGTGAGATTGTTCACTCATTACATTCGCTCACGCCTACGGCTTCCACGGGACTTCGTCCCTCGCAATGACAATACTGGCAGTTGGAAGCCCATATTTTCTTCCTTGAATTGCTGGTAGCTATTTTGTCTCATTCACTAATCTTTCCTCAACCTAAACCTTAATCTGCCTTTATTCACTCATTTGCATTTTTCCCAACATTTTTGCATTTTTCTCTTGACAATTTATAAATTTTATTTATATTATAAAAAAAGGAGGTATTTATGAATAAGGCATATGTTCTTATCAACATTGAAGCCGGCAAAGCTAACGAAGTACTAAATGCAGTCAGAAGCTTAGACGGAGTAAAGCAGGTTCATCTAACAATGGGACTCCATGATTTAGTCGCTTATCTTGAGGCAGATGACCTTTTTAAGTTAAGAGATGTTATTACAGAAGGCATTCACAAAGTTAACGGCGTTAGCAGAACTGTAACAATGCCTGTGGTAAATTCTTAATAAAAGGGGACGCTTACGCGCCCCTTTTATTTTGTGCTTCTATTCTTTTAACATCCTCCCATATTTTATTAAGTTCATCCATTTCCATCTGCTTGAAATCTTTTAACCCCTTTTCTTTAATCATCTTTTCAAGAAGTTCAAACCTTCTACTAAACTTTTCACAGGCTTTATGAAGGGCTATTTCAGGATTTATATTATAAAAATTACCTAAATGGGCACAGACAAAAAGCACATCCCCAAACTCCTCTTCCCTGTCTTCCTCATTCTCCGCATCGTTCAATTCATTTATTTCTTCATCCATCTTCTCAAATACCCCGCTGACATCTTTCCAATCAAAACCCATCCTTTTTGCCTTATCCTGCATCTTATATGCAGTGAGTAATGCTGGCACAGAATGGTCAACCTTCCATTTTTTGCCTTTAATCTTTTCCCATTGTTTTAGAACATCTTCGGCAGATTTTGCCTCTGATTTACCAAAAATATGAGGGTGTCTTTTTATCATCTTGTATTTTTCTCTCTCAATAATTTCCTTATCTATATTAACACCTTTTTCTTCAAGCACAGTAAATATCATAAAAAGCACAAGTAATACATCTCCCAATTCTTCTTTTAATGCATTCAAATCTTCCTTTGCGCCTATTGTCTCAAATACCTCTTCCGCAAGATATTCCAGGAGAGCATCTAATGTCTGCTCTTTATCCCAGGGGCACTCTTTCCTTAATTTTTTAACTATTTTATAAAAATCCAGAATTTCTTTCATAAGAGGAATATAATATTATTTAACAAATTAGCAACTATATAGAGACAAACGGGATAATCAGGCACATGGTAGGACAGTTTTCTTTGGTGTATGAAGTTAATAATATTTTGTTTAGGATGCAAGTCTAAAATATCAGTTCCCATAGTTTTAATAAGGTCATCAATAATGATAGGTGGT
>WFRC01000081.1 GCA_015486685.1 Caldifarciminota bacterium | reverse complement strand
GGCGGCAAACATGCGGGGCAATGGGCCTTGAATTACCACTGAGCTTTATGCGGGGCAGGGCCTTTGAGAAACCGCCGCGCTGTTTGCCGTCCACTGCAGCCGCTGGTTCGGTTAAACGATGAATATTTTTAAAAGCAAATCGAAGTAATGCCACCTCTCAAAAAATTGCTCTGCAAGTTCTTCTGTTTTGTTGCCATTTTTTCAGCCTGTGATTTTCATGTATGCGTTTGGATAGGGGCTTCTTTGTCTTCGCAAACGCAGGACACGAATTTGATTTCTGATACCGAACGATACAAATCAGCGGCGGCATATTTCCGTCCGCTGAATTTGCCTTGTTGGGCTATTGATTTAATCTTTTAAATGTTGGACTGCTATATCTATCTCTTTTTCAGTTGCTTTAATTAATTCATCAGTAAATTGAATGATACAATTAATGAGTTTTTTTCTCGCGGTTTTATTAGCAAGGTGCCACGCTAACTGAATAAAATATTCACCGTCATTATGCCAACTGTCTGGTAATGGAGGGGAAAATTGGCCTATCCACCATTCAGTAATTCCGCACATTAATTTACTATTATATTTATTTGCAATATCAGTTGATGTATTGAGAATATCTTTTTCATTAATAAAGGAAGCTCCTTCCTCGCCCTTGGATACACCGATACCTATACGATCCTCTAAAGAAAGAGTTTCAATTGCATAAAAAATTACAGGTCCGTTATCTTTAACCCATGTTGTTTTATATAAACTTATCCATCCTTGTTTTTTTGAAAAAATAGGATTATCCATTTCAATAGAATAAGATGGGAATTTCTCCTTTAATGCAGAAAGTAGCCTATTTCTTGTAAGTTCAGCACACCTTTCTTTGATATAAGAATCAAAATTCAAAAATTGATTCACATACAATAGCATTTCAAACTCATCTCTATGCCTGTCTTCGGTCAAAGTTTCCGTTACAATATCTGATATTGACATAGAATTTTCCTCCTCCTTCTCTACGTTAATTTTGAATTCTATCCATTCCCTAAATTCCTTAAGAAAATAAGTTACCTTAGGAGATCTGCAATATGCAATGCATTCACTCAACCATTCATAAATATTTTTCCTATATGATAATAATAAAATATCCTTTTCGGAATTTGAAGATGACATATATTTGGGAGACTTACCTTGCATTGTAAGATAGATAATCGTATATTTATCGTATTCTTTTTCTAGCCATTTTATATATTTATCTATTTGACCTTTATGATCATCTCCCCATAATTTATTTTCAATAATGAAACAATGATTTTCAAATTGAATAAAAATATCAATCCGTCCGTTTCCGCCAATATCGTATTCATGCTCGATAAATATGAAATCTCCTAATGACGAATATTCATATCCTATGGATTTTAAAAATCTCTTCAAAAAAATATTCCCTTGCATATGATCCTGTTCAGGATTTAATAAATATTCTATGACCTTCGTAAGGTGTACCTCATCAAGTTCCATAATATAAAGGGAATTGAAATTGGATGTTAGCAATTTTTCATAATTGTATTGTAATTTTCGGCAGCCGCTGACCACAGAATAAATAACTGATATTTTATCTATTTTGCTTAAATAGTTTTTCATTTATACACTCCCTATTTGCCTAACAGTCCTAATGTCCCGCCATTTTTGAATGACAATATCATAAAACTCAAGTTTCGGACTTGGATTAACCTCTTGAAAATTAAGTAAAAATAGCCGTGTCTGCTAAATTCTATTTTTTGTTGCAGTATTCAATAAAAATATATAATGATTAGTAATAGTTTATTAATATATTATACGTTTAATATAGCAACATAAGACTAATTCGTGTGTTGCATAAAAAAACTCTTTAATTACAGGCTGATATATTAACTCCGAAACTTGAGTTTAAAAAATCACCTGCGCGTCTCTCGGGATCCTTGAAATAACAAACCTCAACTTCCCCGAAGGTTCCCTTTCTAAATGATCGACAAATTCAAATTGAAAGCGTATACTATTGCCCAATCTTAGACGAGCTTCTTTCTCAAGAAGCTGTAAGTCTTTATCATTAAACCCTTTTCTTTTAACAATGCGAATCTTAAGTTCCTCTATCATTTCTTGTACAATCTGCGCTTCTTTAACGTTCAACATGTCTTTAAACAGATGGTCAAGCCTTCCGACATGTCTGCCATCTGGTGTAACCACAATATCCTCAACCCGTCCGACAATTTTATCAACGATTAAATCATTTCTGCCACACGAACAACCGCGATCAGACAATACAGCCATATCACCAACTCGATAACGTATAAGCGGCATAGCATAATTTCCAAATCCAGTACATACCATTTCGGCAAGCTCACCTGGCTTTGCTGGCATTCCATCCTGTTTTAGAAATTCCACAAAACTGTGTTCAGCCTTTACATGTCTGTTTCCCCGCTCACATTCAACAATATTCGCGACCTGTTCAGTGTTTCCATACCAATCAAAAACCTTACATGAAAAAGCCCTTTCAATAACCTCGCGCTGATAACCCAAAAGGGTTTCAGAGTTTGTAAATACCGCCTTCGGTGAAACGCCTTTTGCTCCATGCTCAAGAATTCCCACCCCTATGAGATAGACAGAGCTTGGATACCCACGAATCAGCTCAGGCTTAAATTCTTTCAATTTATCTATATATATTGGTAAAGTGGCATTCGTTATATGCTGAGAAGAAAAATAAATTCTTTTATTTATTTTGTCTTCAGCCCAAAAAGGAGGAGACAAACGCTCCGGTGGCGTTACTGGATGCCCTGCGAAAAATGCCATTTTCATATTAGGTTTTATCCCTGCCCACGAGAGATGTAAATATCTAAAGGCATACTCGCGCTGAAAAGCCTCTTTGGATAACTTCAAATGCAGGCCTTTGCCTGTGGTCCCACTTGTATGAACATTAACAACCTGAGAGGTTCTTTTTCTATAAGGTTCCGCGATCAATCGATCGGCATTAAACCGGACCGTTTCTTTGTCTAATAAGGGGAATAGTTTCAGGTCATCCACTGTCCTTATGTCTTCTACCGTTAAACTTTGTCTTGCAAAATAATCACGGTAATAAGGAACGTTTTTAACAGCATACCTGAGAAAACTAATTAATTGCCTACCCTGATAGTCCCGCAATTTATCAGCGGAATGCCACTGGCTTTCCTCGAGGAATTTATAAGTCTTCCTATAATACCCATTAAAAATCTTTGAATCCAGATGCCATCCATACAGAGAGGCAGCCGTGTCTTGCAAAAATTTTGGAAGCCTCCAAAAAAACCGTCTCCATTTAGATTCGCTATAACTTACCATCACGACTTACAATTCAATATGTCCCATCCAACCTTTAGCGGGCCTGAATTTATATGTGTCTGTAATTCTGATATCTTTCAAATAAGAATCCCAAGATTCATT
The DNA here is from genome assembly GCA_015486685.1 of Caldifarciminota bacterium. Classification (GTDB taxonomy): domain Bacteria; phylum Hydrothermota; class UBA3072; order WFRC01; family WFRC01; genus WFRC01. The sequence goes on along the minus strand of WFRC01000081.1, from coordinate 1,898 downwards.
ATTACTATGCACCCTTAAATCCTCGTAATTGAAATCTGCAATCGGGTAATCAGATAAATTGAACGCTTCCCGTAAATAATGAATCTTTTGGTAATCAAAACCCATAATTTTGGCGGCAACACAATCAACCGCCAATGGATTAAACCCAGCTATTAAAATTTCAGCGTTTACCTTATCAGGTGCCATTGGCCCCTCTCCCTCGCCCGCGATGATACCATCTACCACCGCGACATATCGTTTGGCTTGTATCAGTCCCCCTTTTCGTAAGGTTCCGTCTGAATTTGCGTAAAGCAAAATTCTATTTAAATCGATAATAGTCCGCCAGAGCGTATCGTTTCCATACCAGCTTCCACCCCTGATAACCTCAGAATTATCACCAAAAATCTTTTTGCCTAACGATTTTATAGGGATAAAATACTTGGCGCTTGAAGGATGCTCTGCCCAAAACCTCTTAATTCTGGAAACAATTGCTTGCTCCAAAACAGTTTTAGTTGAGTAAGAAGGAAATTGATCTCCGCCTTGTTCTGGATTGCCTTCCGCATGATGTGGCAAATAATTTCTGTACGTATTGATGCCAACCAGGTTTTTCATGCAAACGGTTATACCCGCTTTCCTATGTGTTTTAAGTTTAGGCAAATTAATAAAGACATCTCCCTCAATCACTGAACGGGACACTTTATAAAGATTTCGCCCTCCTGAATGCGCCCAGGTAGTTTCATCGCTTTTATAATCAGCGCCATAGTATCCAAAAGGAGGGACGGGCTTGCCTTGAAAAGCACTTTTATCCTTCATATCTACAGTAACAGAACCCTTGGGATCACCGGGTAATTTCCTGCGTTCTATTATTATTCCATTTTTTGAAATCCATTCATCCTCTCTCAAATCGAGGAGTTGAACTTCTATACCGTTTTCCCTTCCCATTTTAATCCACTCATCTACATTCATCCGATCAAGGATATTAGAGAAAGAGGAATCTGTTTGTGGTCCATCGGTAATAATAATCTTACCCTTTCCATCAAGCAATCTCAAAACAGCTTTCAATGTTGCCGTAATTACAGCGGGATGGGTGATGATATAATCCCAGTCTTTTTTTCTTTGCGAGTGAGATTCTTTAATCCAATTAGGCTTTAAAATGACGGTATCTCCAGGGTTAACAGCCTTATGACCTCTCAGGAATGGAAAAATTTTGTCAAATAGGACAGCAGTATCGTAATGGTGAACCCTGAAAAGCCAGACCTGACTCTTATCTAATGCCATCTGCCACCTCCTCAAAAACCTTCAAAAGATTTCTCTCAAAAATGTCCACTGTGTACTTTTCAAAAAACTTCATTCTCCCTGCCTTACCCATCCTTTCTCTCAATTCCGAATCTGCTATTAAGATCTCTAATTTCTCGGAAAGCGCGTGAAAATCCTTTGGGGGTACCAAAAAGCCGGTCACGCCCTCATCCACAATCTCAGGGATAGCCCCTTCATACGTGGAAACAACCGGTTTTCCAAATTGCATCGCCTCGAGAAGCACGAGTGGAAAAGCTTCAGGAGGATAATAAGTTGGAAAGCAAAAAATATCGGCTTGGAGGAAAAGCCTGGACTTTTCCTCCCCATACTTTGGCCCCACGGCAAAAACCTCTTCATCTAACCCCAGTTTTTTGATCCCGGCCTTCACTTCATCAAAGGTGACATCAAAGGGGTCCCCCGCAATGCTTGCCCTGAATGGGACACCCTTCTTTTGAAGGATGTTAAGCGCATTAACTCAAGTTTCGGACTTAATTTTTACTGCTGATTTGAGGTATAACCTCTTGAAATAATAAACTTTTAACGTGCAAAGCCTTTCGCTTTCTGGTATATTGTTAGTCGAAAAACAAATAATACATACAGAAAGGAAAGGCTGACATGGATAT
>WFRC01000080.1 GCA_015486685.1 Caldifarciminota bacterium | reverse complement strand
TTTCTATCTTTGGTTATGGTGGAATGGATGCCTTAAATATGCCAGCATCTGCAAGGAGTATGGGACTTGGAGGTGCTTATACTGCCGTATTTGGCGGTATAAACTCTGCACTAAGTAATCCGGCAGGGCTTTCTGGCGAAAAGGCGGTAATGTCTACATATATGAATGCAATGGGATTAAATTATGTATCTCTTGGCAAGTCTCAACCCTTAAATGAAACTTCAACGATTGCTTATGGATTTCGTGGCACATTCTCTCCACCAATGGTGCGAACGGGTGAGACGGGTGAATCCCTGGGTATTTACAGGTATATAGACTTACTTCCATATTTTTCTTATGAAAACGGATTGCCTGAAAAATTTACATATGGCATAACAGGAAAGATATATTACAGGAATGCTACAATCTATAACAGCGCAGGTTTGGGTATAGATGCAGGCATGCTTTATAAAATTATGGGAAGTGAAGAAGATAATCTCCTGCATAGTGATAATAATATGTTGTGGCTGGGTGCTTGTTTGAAAAATCTGGGATATATTGTAAAGCCTTTTGACCAGACAAGGGAGATTTTTCCTGTCGAAATTAAGGTTGGTTTATCGTATGTTATGAAAAACAGTGTGCTCGTCTTTGACTATACGCCATTAAAGGATATATCATTAGGGTATGAGACAAGCATAGGTGAATTTTTGAGTTTAAGAGGGGGATTTACAACAAGATATAACGATATGAAGATAGGAGACCAATCTGATATTGTGAACGGGTTGAGTTTTGGCTTTACTACAAGGGCAAAAAATATTACAGTTGATTATGCGACAGTATTTACTTCCCTTACTTCACCTTTGCAAATAATAGAAATTCATTTTTAGTTGAAGGTGCTAAAAAATGGAATATGGATGCTTTATCAATGGAAATTGGATAAAATCGGACAAAAAGATACCTGTAAAAGACCCATATACAGATAATGTAATAGGGAATGTTTATCAGGCTTCTGATGAATTGATAAATCAGGCAGTTGAATCGGCACAAAAAGGGTTTTCTGAATATAGAAAATACCCCGCTTATAAAAGATATGCTATTCTTACCCGTATCTCACAAGAGATAGAAAAAAGGGCAGATACTATTGCGAAAACTATTACAGCAGAATCCGGTAAACCCATAAGATTTTCAGAAGGTGAAGTGAAAAGGGCTGTGCAAACATTCAGATTTGCAGCAGAAGAGGCAAAGAGGGTTCAGGGAGAAACAGTCCCAATGGACGCGGCAATTGGGGGTGAGGATAGAATAGGGTTTTACATCAGAGAACCTATCGGTCCTGTTGCGGCTATTTCTCCATTTAACTTTCCTCTGAATCTGGCTGCACATAAAATTGCCCCATCCCTTGCGGCAGGAAATACCATAGTATGGAAACCCGCATCTGCAACCCCTTTAACCGCAGGTATATTTTCAGAAATATGTAAAGAGGCAGGGGTTCCTGACGGCGTGGTTAATGTTATATTCGGGCCAGGCGACGAAGTTGGCAATAAACTTGTAAAACACCCGTCTATAAAGGCTGTAAGTTTTACGGGGAGTCCGCCAGTGGGAAAACATATCAGGGATATTGCAGGATTAAAGAGGATTTTGCTTGAACTTGGTTCAAATTCTGCACTCCTGATTGACGAGGGAATGGAAGAAAGGATTGACGAAATAGCAGATAGAGCAATAATAGGGGCTTTTGCAAATGCGGGTCAGGTATGCATTTCTATTCAGAGGATATATATACTTAAAGATATATTTAATGAATTTGTTGATAAATTTGCAGAAAAGGCAAAGTCTGTTCCAACAGGAGACCCATCTTTACCAGATGTGATTATAGGGCCTATGATTAACCAGAAAGAGGCGGAGAGGGCAGAGAAATGGGTAAAAGAGGCGATAGATGGGGGTGCAAGATACTTAGTTCAGGGTAAAAGGGATAAGAACTTATTTTATCCCACTGTTTTAACGAATGTGAATGAAAATATGAAGGTAATAAACAGAGAGATTTTTGCCCCTGTTGTAAGTTTGATTCCCGTATCAACCATTTCGGAAGGTATTGATAAAATAAATAATTCAAGGTATGGGCTAAATGCAGGTATATATACAAATAATTTTTCCAATATTCTTCAATTTATAAAAAGGGTGGAGGCAGGAGGAATAATTATAAACGATTATCCCACATTCAGAGTTGACCAGATGCCCTATGGAGGCGTAAAAGAAAGCGGATTGGGCAGAGAAGGATTAAAATACGCCATCCAGGAATTGACGGAAATCAAGTTTATTTCATTAAAGGAATGATTTTATTTATATACCTTGCATTTGAGCCTATTTATACGGCATCTTCCCTTGCAAACGCATACACAAGGGATAATTTCATTGCATCAGGGTTTTCAGTGACCTATGGAGAACTATTTTCGTTTCCTGATATGGGATATGTAATAGTTCAAGAATTCAGAAAAGGGTGGGGTATTGAAGTAAAACATTTTGGACAAAATGGATATAGGGAAGTTTCTTTCCGATTTCATATTTTCAAGAGGAAGAGTAAATTTCATACAATAACAGAGGTTTTGCAGATGTTCCAATGGGATATTTCCCCTGCACTGCTCTATCTTGAAGAGGGGGGATATGTGCACTGGGGAGGAAATTTATCCCTGACGGGTGAATTTAGTTTATCCCATTTTACCACAAGATTTTCTCTTCGGAATTTTCCCGGATATATAAAATATGAAAGATTGCAAGAAAGTATGGAAATGCAGGAAATTTATACAGGAACCGATTATCAACTCACATCAAGAATTACCCTGTGGGAAGGGAAAATTTTTGGTACGGGATTTGCCGTGAAAGGGCAATTGGGTATTGCTTATCTCTCAATGGGTATTTCTCTATCACCGAATATTCTTACATTTGGGATGGAGATACCGTATAATAGAATGAATTTTTGTGTAGGGATTTCATCCCACCCTCAGCTGGGTATATCAGAAGTCATTACAGTGGTATACAATAGATGAGGAAGTAGGAAAATGAAGATTGAAAAGTGCAAAATGAAAAAGACCGTGAGGCGTAAGGCATAAATAGTGAATGGGTAGACGAGTGAATGGGTGAATGAGTTAACGAGTTGATGAGTTGATGAGTTTCTTGAGTTTATAGGGTTAAAAGACAGCCGAGAGCCGTTGGCAGATAGCAAAAAGGAATATTCCTATTAAGCAGAAAGCGGTTAGCGGTA
>WFRC01000079.1 GCA_015486685.1 Caldifarciminota bacterium | reverse complement strand
GCAGGCTAAAGCCTTCGCCTACCAATTCCCACAAAAACGATGCTTGCTCGCAATGACAGAACAGGGTTTTTGCGATTAGGATTTAATCTGGATTTGGTGGTATTGGGCTCTGGAATTTAATATACACTATTTCGAAAACAAACTACCATTTTCAGCATCTCGCCTGTTTTTCAATTTTTCGCAAAAGTGAAAAGTTGAAAGTTTATGGCTGACCCAACTTTAAATTGAAAAAGATGTATTTTTAGGCTTGACTAAAATAAAAAAGTTCTTATTCTTGATTATGATAAAATAATCACTCAATTTAGGTGAAATGTTTTTCCAGAACTTTAATTATTAAACGGAGGTGAATATGGCTATTCTTTACTATGGGAGTAAGACGCTCCAGAATCAGGGGCTAAATTCTATTGATGAGAGTATTAAAAGTCTGCTCAAGAGACTTGATGTGGATTATATTACCTACGAAGATGAAAAGCCCTGTGCAGAAGGATTGTATCCACTTGGTTTTGTAGAAGAAGCAAAGAAAGAGGCAGAGAAATTTATAGAAGATGTGAAGTCTCTGCAAATTGAAAAGGTAATATCACCCTATGCGGCTCCTCTATTTACATGGAAGAAATCGTTCCCAATGGATTTCGGCCTTTCCTTGCCAGTGGAGATTGAGCATATAACAAATTTCCTTTATTCCATTATGAAAAACAGGGATATAAGCTTTAAAAGAATGGATGTAAGGGTTGGATTTCACGATGGCTGTACACTTGGGAGGAAAATGGGGGTGTATGAAGAACCAAGAAACCTTTTAAGAATGGTGCCAGGAATAGAAATTTTGAACATTGAGCACCAGCAGATAGGGTTTGATGGAACTACAGTGGCGGATTGGGGTTCCTGTTCAGGGGCATGGTTAAATATGACATTACCAGAACTTGCAGATTGGGTAGAGGAAAATGTCATTGCGGAAGATTTTGCTCCATTAAATCCAGATATAATTACCTCTACCTGTGCCAATGGACTATTTGGGATTTCGAAGGGGATAGAAAAGGGAAATTATCCTTTTAAGGCGATGTTTATAACAGAAATTCTTGATGATGCATGGGAGGAATAATGAATACCGATGAACTATACAAAAAATATGTTGAAAATATTATAAATCTTGGTGCTACAAATGAGAGAGTAAGAACTGCATTAAAAAGGGCGGTAAAGGCATACAGGAGTAATGTAGCAAACGCGCTCAATCGATTTCCGGAAACCGCAGAGAAGGCAAAGAAGGGTAGAGAAATCAAAGAATATTCCATAGAACATATGGATGAACTTGTTGATAAAGCCTGCGCTTCCATAGAAGAAAATCATGGACATTGTTATAAGGCCAAAGACAAAGAAGATGCCTATGAAATCTTCGATAAACTTGTAGGAGAGAATAAACTTGTAGTAAAGGCAAAAAGTCTTACATCCGAAGAGATAGAGTTGAGACAATATCTTGAAAAAAGGAATAATGAAGTATTTGAAACAGACCTTGGCGAATTCATTGTCCAGTTATTGGATTCAAGACCAATGCACCTTCTTGCTCCTGCTATAAATATCCCGAGAGAAGAAGTGGCTGAACTTCTAAAAAAATACACAGGGGAGGAGGTGGAACCCGATATTGGAAAAGAAGTTCAAAAAGTCAGGGAAATTCTAAGGGAAAAATTCTGTAATGCAAATATTGGAATAAGCGGAGCAAATGCCATTTCTGCCGATACAGGGACTATATTCATCATTGAGAATGAAGGTAATGCAAGGCTTTCCATAGGATTGCCGCCTGTTCAAATTTCTTTAATTGGAATGGAAAAAGTTGTTCCTACGCTGGAAGATGCATTTCTTGTCTCTGAGGTGACATGGAGATATGCTAACTATAAGATACCTGCATATGTTAATCTTATCTCGGGTCCCAGTAAAACAGGTGATATTGAAAAGACAACCACATACGGTGCCCATGGGCCAAAAGAACTTTATGTAATATTCTTAGATAATGGGAGAAGAGAAATGGCAAATGACTCGATTATGAAAGAGGCACTCTATTGCATGAAATGTGGCGCTTGTTTATACGAATGTCCTGTTTATCATGTTACGGCAGGCTACTATGGATATAAATATATTGGTGGAATAGGAACGATATGGGATGCGTACACAACCGCAGGAATGGATAAAATTGCGCCACTTGCTTATACCTGTACTCTTTGTTCTCGTTGTAAGGTAAGGTGTCCGTTTAAGATAGATACACCGAAAATGATAATGGAATTGAGAAGAAGATTGGTGAAGATGGGGAATGTTCCACCACCATTAAAAGAATTCTATAAAGAAGTTACAGGGAAAGATTTTACCATATAGATTCTAAAAAACAGGTGTTAGCCGTAAAGCGTGAGGCATAAAAGGTAAAAACCGTGTTGCGTGGCCGTATCTCGTGTTCAGAATAATGCGGAATGCGGATTTAACAGAAAATGCGTACTTATCTACTTATTCACCTACCCACTCGTTTTTTTATCTCTGAAAATTTTATTACCTTTATCCCTGCCTCTTTCAAGATATCCCGGGCAAATTTGTCAGGGTAGCCTTCTTTGTAAACAATCCTTTTTATACCTGCATTGATTATCATTTTTGCACATATAAAACAGGGATGTGTTGTTATATACATTTCTCCGCCATCAATACTTATGCCCAATTTTGCTGCCTGAATGATGGCATTTTGCTCTGCATGCACGGCACGGGAAAGTTCCATCCTCTCTCCGGATGGAATATGCAATTTGTCTCTCAAACATCCACCTAATTCATCGCAGTGTTTTAATCCTTCAGGCGGGCCATTATAACCTGTTGTAAGGATTCTTTTATTCTTTACAATTATTGCCCCCACGCTTCTCCTTAAACAGGTTGAGCGGGTAGCAACCAATTCGGTAATTTTCATAAAATACTCGTCCCAGGACGGCCTTTTTTTCTTTTCCATAGTATTCTTACTCCTTTACCATTACAGAAAATGTTTTTTGATTAATACCGGCAAAATTTGAACCACTATTTACATTATTTAAACTCCCATAGATAATTCCGTATATATTTAATTGATAAGTGCCTGCCACAGGGAAATTATTGCCCTTGATTATGATTGATTCACTGTCGGGGGGTATAGAGGCAGAAAAATATTCTGTATTATTGTGAGATAGAGTAATATACCATTCCTCAGGAGGGGATATTCCATCTACCAATACCCATGAAACAGGCAAAGAGTCACCTGTCGAGATGGATGTATTCAGGTTAAACATACTAAAATTTGATGGAATTGTTGTTTCACCTGTTATTGGCAAATAATTCTCTGTGTTAATTTCTATTGTGTGAGTTGAGTGTGGAGAGATAGTGGACACTTCTCTGTAGTATGTCTGGATGCTATCCTGATAACTTATTGTGTAGAATGAATCAATCTTGCAGTCTGCGTCGGGAATGGGGTGAAGCGGGTCGTAATAAACTCTCATAAATATCCATCCTTTATTCCCATTATAAGCAATGGAACCTGAAACCGTTAAAAGATTATTTTTACCGCAACTTGAAAGTAAAATGAATATAAATATGAGAGAATAATTAAATACCCGTATGAACATTGAGATACTTTACAATTGTTGTATCCGCACCATAAGTAACTATGGTCCAGTCTCCTTCATATTCAGGGAAGAATTTTGCGGAATGTTCAAATGGAATAGAATCAGCGGGACAATAACTGGAAACCTTCTTCATATATGGATATATTTCAAGCATATAAGAACTTTCTTGAGAATTAAATCTGTCAAACTCCCAGCAATCAGCGGGAAAATACCCCTTAAAATTAATGGTAATAGTATCGCCAAGAGAAGCGGTATTTGGCATATCTACACTTCTTATATATATACGGAAGTCTTGCTGTTTTTTACAGGAAGAGAATAAAACAACTATGAATAAGGTTAAAGGTAGGTAATTTTTCATTTTATTATCATTAACTTTGCAGAACCTCTGTGTTTCGGAAATGTAATAAAATATATGCCTGCCGGGACATTAAGCCTGATAGGAGTAGCCCCTTTTACATATTGGGAAATCACCAATCTTCCAACTACATTATATACCCTTACAATACCTTCATAATTTACTTCAAAGATACCTCTGTTGGGATTGGGGAATATCTTTAATGGTGAGATATTATGCTGTTCCCTTTTCTCATTTATACCTGCCGCAGTAAGGGCGGCCTGAAAATTTATAAGTCCGTATCCTGTTTCTTTATCCCATCCTGCTGTACCTAAATCTGTTGCTGTATTCTTAATAATATCCCTTACCTCAGGGGCTGTAAGTGCAGGATTTACAGACCGAATTAAACCAGCAAGTGCAGCGACATGGGGAGTTGCCTGGGATGTTCCTGCATATCCCCATATACCTACACTGTCAATATTTGCTTTATCACCTGCATTGGGATAACCATAAGGTTGAAAATCCTCGGACAAAACCCATCCTCCGGATGGTGAGTCACCCCCTGGCGCCATTACCTCAAGATTTGTTCCATAATTTGAATATGAAGCCCTATTTTTCAGGGAATCTACCGCACCCACTGCAATAACAGAATCAGATTTTGCAGGGTAATATACAACTGAATCATTGTCATTACCTGCCGCAGCGACCAGCACCACATCTTTTTGTTTGTATGCATAATCAAGTGCATTTTCTATCTGGATATCAGGTAGCCCATTATATCCAAAACTCATATTTATTACCTTTGCACCATTATCAGCGGCAAATTTTATGCCATCTGCTGCATCAGATGAATATCCGCTTCCTTTATAGTCCATCACCTTAACAGGCATTATCTTTGTATTAAATGCAATACCCGCGCAACCATAAGAATTATTTGTTGATTCTCCAATTATACCCTGGATATTGGTACCATGCCCATTATTATCATTGGGGTGTGAATCGCTATTAACAAAATCATAACCCGGGACAAATCTTGTATTTCTGTAATCATCATAGAGGTGATATGTATCACCTACCACGGTGGTGGTTTCCCCTGATGGGACAGCATATTCTTCATACGAGCCCCCTGTATCAAGAATACCGATAATTACCGATGTATCTCCACCCTGCGTGATGTCCCATCCCTGTTCTACAAAAATAAAATTTGTTTTTCTGAAATTCCACTGATGATTATAATATGTATCATTAGGTTTCCAGAATGTGTGCATAATAGGGTCAGGAAATGCTGTATCCACTTCCGGGATTTTGTTCATCTCCCGGGAAAATTCTTTCGGAGTTTTGCCAGCAGGAATAGATATTCTTTCAAATCCGAAACTATGCTCCCTGAGAATTTTTGAACCTGTTTCTTTTAATATTTCTGACTTTGTTCCGGATTTTACATTTGCATCCCATTTAACAATAATGTGGTGTTGTGCTACCGCAAATGAAAATAACAATAAAATCATTTTACCTCCTTTTGTTTGCTTTGTAAACAATTAAAAATACAAATTTTCTCGTTAATCGTAAATCGTTATTCGTTAATTGTAAAAACAACGCTTATTTTATCCAACATCCAATATCTTCTATCTTCTCACGATTTACGCCTTACGCCTCACGGGTTTTATCATTTTTCATTTTGCATTTTTCATTTCCATATCCGTATCACCATATCATTGTATCACCGTTCTTAGTAAAATAATCGGGATTAGGAAATCTCTCCTACATCAATCTGGCAAATATCCTTTTAGCGGTGAGCGGTAGGCGGATAGCGGTTAGCGTCTTCATTCCCTTCAACCTTTAACTTTCAACTTTTAACAGTCTTTCTTTGTTTTACAAACTAATGTATAAATTATTTTTCAAAAGTCAACAAAAAAATATTGACAATTCAAAAAATTTTTTTATCTCTCGGTGTAAGGAGGTGATAACACCGTGAAGAAATTTAAAAAATCAAAACATAAAAAAAAGGAGGTAAGGAAAATTGAAAAAGACTCTGGGGAACCACTTTCTACTGGAGTTCCACGGGTGCCCGTATAGCACCCTGGCAAATGTTTCTTATGTTGAAGAACACTTACTTAAGGCTGCGGAGGTGTCTAATGCACATATCGTCAGGACACTCTTTCATCAATTTCAGCCTTATGGTGTTTCCGGAATTGTTGTAATTACAGAATCTCACTTATCCATTCACACCTGGCCAGAATATAATTATGCTGCAATTGACCTATTTTTCTGCAGTGATGATGTCTTTCCCGAAAGGGCGATTGAATATCTTAAAAACGCCTTTAACCCTGAAGATGTTGAAATTAAACAAATTAGGCGTGGAGAGATTATTGTGCAAGGAGTAGGAACACTGCATGAATTTTGAATTTACATTACAAAAAAGAGAGGGGGAGCGTTATATTAAATAAAAAAGAATGGGCAGGAGAATACCAGACAAATAATGTATTTATCGCTTTTAAGATAAAAAAGAAGATATTTGAGAAACAATCAAAATATCAGAAAATAACCATCTATGATTCTATTGAGCTCGGAAGAATCTTTTTCCTGGATGATGTTGTGATGCTTACGGAAAAGGATGAATTTATGTACCATGAAATGCTTGTACATCCGACAATGGGACAATTAGACTCCCCCAAAAAAGTTCTCATTATCGGTGGAGGAGATGGTGGAACATTAAGAGAAGCATTAAAATATCCTATTGAAAAAGCAACTCTGGTAGAGATAGATAAAGATGTCATTGAGGCATCAAAAAAATATCTTCCATTCACAGGAAAATCATTTATGGATAAAAGGGCGAATATCATTGTTGGGGATGGAGCAAAATTTGTTGCAGAAACAGATGAAAAATTCGATGCTGTATTTGTGGATTCTGCCGACCCTGTTGGCGATTGTGCTGTCTTGTTTTCTGAGAAATTTATAGGAGATATACATAAGATATTAAATAAAGGTGGAATAGTTGTTGCCCAATCAGAATCTCCATTCTATGATTTTGTTGTTGTAAAAGATTATCTTAAGTTTATGAAAAAGTATTTTACACATTCCCTTACTTATCTGGGTTTTGTTCCCACATACCCATCAGGTATGTGGTCTTATGTGATGGCAAGAGATATGGAGATTGGAATTCCGAAAGAAAAGGTAAAAGGATTAAAATATTTCAATCCTGTAATATTTCAGGCTGCTCAGGCCCTTCCGAACTGGATGTGTAATACGCTGTATCCGATTTAATCGTAGGTTTAGAGGTGAAAAATGTCAAAGAAATAGGGGTAGCCAGTGAATATAGCATTGGCAAGTTGATGGTGGATTTGCATATAACAGGGGAAACTAAAATAGTAGGAGGTAAGTGAAATGGTTAAAGTTGTAAATGTTGCATGCGGCACTGATGATGGAATCAATTTTACAAATGAACATTTTGGGTCAGCAAAGTTTTATTTGATATATTCCTTAAATTTAGAAACAGGTCAATCTAAGTATATAAGAAAAATAGAGAATACAAGTGTTCAGGAAAAGATTCATGGAGACCCTGAAAAAGCCATGTCAATCTCCGAATTACTGAAGGATGTGCAAATTTTAATGAGTTTTGTAATGGGCCCAAATATTGTTCGTATGAGGAAGGTATTTATCCCTGTAATTTCAAGAAAAAAAAATATCAATGATGCATTGAAAAAATTAACAGAAAAGATAGACATTATAATTAAAGATCTGAAAATACCTTCTGGGGAAAACAAAGAGGTAATCTATTTTCATTAAAGCCCCAATTAAATCCAGAACTCCAATCATTTTTGTGGTAGGGTTAGTGAGAATAAAACACCTGTAATAGTAATCACTAATGTAATTATGAATAAAACGGGGTAAGAAAATATATCTATAAGGGAGCCACCTATTGTGGGGAAAAGCCATATTATAGAAATAAATGTTCCCCTTAAACTTATATAAATGGGTCTTGTTTCCTGGGGGGCAATATCCAGATTGTAATTCGCATACCCGATATTTCTACCACTCATATAACATCCAAATAAGAAAAATGTCAGCATTAATAGATTGTGGTTTATCATAAAGATAAGTATGGAAAGAAAAGAGAACAGGTTTGCTAAAATAATTACCGTTCTGTTCCCGAATTTTTTAGATAACGGTCCCCACCATAAATTTGATACTACCATACCTATCATTTGAGATGAAATGAAATAACCCAGAATTTGGACATTCCTCTGCATAATATTTTTTGCGTAAATGGAAAGGAATGGAAGTGTCAAAAATATTCCCCCTGATAGAATTTCTGATAAAATCATTATTCTTACCGCTCTATTATTAACAAAAATCCTTTTTGCATCCCTTAAAAAGTAAAGTATACTTCTTTTCCCTTGAATTTTTTTCTGAGGGGGTTCTTTTATAAAACTAAATGAGATATATGCGATGGCAAGCATTGCCGATGCAAACAATAAAAGAATTCCGTAATTTCTTGGGAATTTTATATGGGCACCAAGTATGTATCTTACAAAAATACCTGCAATGACACCTGCCAAATTTCCCAGAAAAAGCCTTTGTGCGAAGAAAACGCCTCTTTCCCTTTTATCAACAGTTTTCGCAATGATATCATAGAATGGTACAGCACCAACACCGCCAGCGAAGGAATATATAAAAAGTAATATTACCACTGAAATCCAGACAATATTCCCAAGGAAGAAAAACGCAATTATACCTGATATAAAGAAACTCAAGAATCTTATAGATAGAACACCTATCATTACAGGCATCTTTTTAGCCCTGCTTTCTAAAAAGTGTGCTGTAAATATTTGAGGAATCATATTTCCCAATCTCATCAAACTTGAAAGGAATCCTACAATAGCCTTCGAGGAGATAAAATAATTTAGAAATACAGGTATAATGGTATTCTGGTCAGCAAAAGCCATGGCTGTATTAAAAAAGATACCATGCAGAATACCAAGAAAATAATTTGTCTTTTTTATATTTTTACTCATTTTTTCCATTATCATAAATTCTATGCACTTAACACCCCTTTTTCCTGAAAGATTAACAAAATAAATGCAAAAGTCAAACTGCCCCTATGCCAAAATCAACAAAACAGCTGTTAGTAGAGGGTGGGGCAAGATCCCTATTTTGTCATAGACTTCGCTGACCGCCGAAAGGATACTTGTCAGATTGATGTAGGAGGGACTTCCCAACCCTATATTTAGGGTATAGTTGATAGGGTATGGGATATGGATACAACTAAGAAGTAGGAAGTAAGAATTGGGAAGTAAAAAATCGTTAATCGTAAATCGTTATTCGTTAAGCGTAAAAACAACAGATAACAGATTAACTACGCATTGACACGGTCAATGCACTCCAAACTCCCAGATAAACTGGGAAGTGAGAACTGAGAACTAAGCACCACGCACGAAGCACAAAAGCACTATGCCTCATCTACTCATTCACTAATCTTTCCTTAACCTCTCTTTTCCCTATATGCTTGCTACTCATACCTCGCTACGGCTTTTGCATTTTTCATTTTGTAATTATTTACCACCTTTCCTATGAGATTGCCACGGCTCAATAAATTGAGTCTCGCAATGGCAATACTGTCGGATGTGAGCCCATATTTTCCCCTCATTCACCCACATTTAAAGATTTTACTTGACGATTTAGCATTCTTTTGTTATTATTATGCTTATGAAATGGTTTTTAAGGAAAGATAGGGGGTTAAAGGAGAAATCAG
>WFRC01000078.1 GCA_015486685.1 Caldifarciminota bacterium | reverse complement strand
GTATAATACCTAAGAGAGAAATTATTATTGGAAGGAAAGAGGGCGATATTGTTATTTCGCATCCAATGGTGAGCAATCCCCATCTTAAAATCACAATAATGAAAAAGGATGCTGTGCTGGAGGATTTGTCGTCCAAGAATGGCACCTATGTTGCAGGTGAAAGGGTAAAAAAGGCCTCCATTGAGGATGGGGATATTATAAACCTTGCGGGCAAGGTAAAATTGGTTGGACATTTATGTGAAGATACAGGGGCAGGAATTGAGGCAGACAGAACGCTCTCGTCAGGTGCAGCAAAAGAAAAAAACATAGGTGGGTTAATCTTAGAAGAGGAAGATAAACGCTGGATTGTGCTGAAAAAAAGATGTTATATAAAGGCTCTGGATATGGAAATTGTGTTTACTGGAAATTATATTATATGCAGGAGTGAACAATCAAATATGGAGATAGAAGGCAATGAAATGCTTGCAGGTGATTATTTTCCACTCATTCCCGGAAGAATAAAAGCCCAGAACTGGGAATATAGAATGGAGGTGATAAAATGATATATCTATTTCTTGTTTTCACTCTATTTGGAAAGGGTGATTATTACACGGGCGAAGGCATTGCACATTATGGCGATAAAAAAACGATAGATGAAGCAATAGAAGACGCGAAAAAAAATGCCCGAGAAGACCTTGCAAAGAATATAAAGGTGGTAGTTAAATCCACTGTTATAAGGACAATTGGAGAAGATGCTGAAATGGTAAGTGATAAATTCAAGAAATTTATTCAGGAAAAGTCAAAAGTTGTATTACAAGGTGTTGAATATAGCGATACTTTGATTGACACGGAAAAAAAGGCTGTAACAATAACAGCTCGAATATTAAAAAGAGTATACGACAAGAAAGTGGAAGAGGATTTAAAGGAAAAGAAGAGCCGAATTATTCAGTATTATAGAGAATCAGAGGAAGACCTAAAAAAGGGTTTTTATACACTTGCACTAAAAAGCCTATATAGGGCAAGAGGATATATATGGATTTTTTTTAAGGATTTGCCTATAAATGGTGACTTGAATGGAGATGGTAAAGAAGATGAGGAGTTAAAGGCAGCGGTTCAAGGAAAAATTGATAGATTGATAGGTGAACTTACATTTGAACCCGTAAATAAAAAATTATTATTCACTTCTACAGGTAATGTAACAGGTAATGTAGGCTTCCATATATACTGGAAAGAAAAAGGGGTTTACAATGCTGTAGGCAATTTTCCTGTTTATGCTTCGTTTGTAAAAGGTAAAGGTGAAATTGTAATGCCAGAGGTGACTACTGATAATACAGGATATGCAGAATTGGATGTTGAGAATATAGACCCATCCTATAGTAATGTGGTAATAAAAATTAAACCCCTGATAGAGAAGTTCTTTGGAATAATACCATTCTCAGAGGGGAAAAAAGATGAAGCAATCACCCAGTTAAAAAAGGAATTGGGTGTTCTGCCAGAATGGAATATAAATATCACAAAAAAGAAATCACTTGCCCTCTCTGTATATGCAGTCTCAGGAAAGAAGAGATTTATTCTTTCAAATATCAGGAATGAGGTTGAAGAAATCATAAGGGGAAAGGGATATGATGTAGTAGATAAAAATATTATGAGTACACCAGATATTGAGAAGATGAAGGCATTAAAAGAACAGGGATTTGATTATATTTGCATAATAAAAGTTAGTGTCCATTCCGAATATATCAGTGATTTTGAGATGTATATGGCGCGGGCATCGGGGATAATAAAACTATATTCAACTGTGGAAAAGACAGAGGTGCAGTCTATTCCTATAGGAACTACAAAGAAAAAATTTGCAGTGGACAGAAGCACAGCAGTCTGGAATGCCATAGGCGCTTTAAGAAGTGCTTTAATAAGAAAGGTAAAGTTGTTGAACCTATGAACTCTGGAGTGCATTCACCGTGTGAATGCGTAGTTCTCCTCTATTTCCCTCCCTTGATGTCTACCTGTGCGTGTCCGCACGCAGACAGGGGAGAGGATTAAGGGAGGGTGAATCTGTGCATTCACCTGTCAATGCTTCTCCCATTGTCATTGCGAGGCTCAATTTATTGAGCCGTGGCAATCTCACAGGATGGGTGGAGTATTTTCTGGAGTGCAACGACCGTGCCGTTGCGTCGTTGTTTTGGAGTGCAGAGGCTTGCCTCTGCGTTGTTAATCTGTTAAAAAAGGAGCCAAAATGGATAAATACACATTAAAGCGATTAAATGCATTAAAAAAGAAACTCAAAAGATGGGAGAAAGAGGGATATGATGTATCTCCATTGAGGAAGGATATAGAGGCATTTGAGAAGCAGGAGGGGATAGTAAGGCGGTCAAAGGCACCAAGGGTTGCATTGATAGTTCTTCTGGTCCTTGCTATTATCGGTGGAGGGATACAAATAGGGATAAACTATCATCAGAAGCAAATAGTAATTCAACAGAGGTTGAGGCAGG
>WFRC01000077.1 GCA_015486685.1 Caldifarciminota bacterium | reverse complement strand
GTATTATTTATATCTTTCACCGCTCCATCCGATGGAGGTCTTCCATTCTAACCCCTTTGCCCCTCAGTATTTTTGGAAAGAAACGGCTCTGGAAGATTATCCTGTGGGGATGCCACATATAGCGTAGTGGAATCAGACCGTCGGGATTGAGTTCCGTTTTAAATAGATTGTTTGCCATACGTGAGACCTTGAGCTGCCACAGAGAATATCCTATATTTCGTGGTGTGTTGGTAAAAGACGGGGTCTCCGCCCCGATGAATTCACATATGTTTTTAACGAAAGAATAACTATCCTTCTTCAAAGATGCAAAATCATAAACATGGACGCGGTCTTTTCCAAAAAGTTCGTAGAGATTGAACTGGAAAAGGATGGGAGAAAGATACGCGCAGTACCCATCTGGAAATGGCTGGATTTCAATTCTTAGAACTCTCATGAGTGACAATGAGATTGTGATTGCAGTGTTCGGGGAGGTAGTAGGAAGCACGAAAACAATTGAAACATACAATTCATATGGATATACTGTTTTTCTTATGTATCACAGGATTTACACCTCGCCTAATTTTTAAGATATGATCCAAGGACTTTCCATACCGCTTCTGTTGCCTTTCCAGGGTTTGCACACCTTTCTTTAATGAAGAAATCTCTTTTTCTCTTAAAATCGTCTTTGAAATCGTCTGTTTCTATTTGTTTGAGTATTTTTGGCAGATCTCCTTTCCTTTCAACCATAAGGTCAAATCCATATTCCGTATATGTCCGTAAGGAATGGCTCTTTATGATGTTCAACAGAATAATCGGTTTTCCCATAAAGATTGCCTCCATACCAACGGTGGAATTTTTTATAATTACTGCATCCGCAATACTTAAAAGTTCCACAGTATCCGCATCTTTTCCGAGTATACTCACGGGCAAATCGTATTTTTTGGACATTTTTCGATAGAGCTTGGCCCGCTGGTCCTCTCCAGGATGTAGTTTTATTATAAGCTTCCAGTCATTTAATTTTTTCATCTCTGAGAACACCATATCCGCATTTACTTCATTCTCGCCGTTTTTTTCCATCGTGCTGTCATGAGTTTGCGTGGGCCACAGAAGGTATTTCTTTCCGAAGACTATGCCGTATTTCTTTAATATATTTTTTCTATAATCATTAGATATCTTCTTGAATAAATCATCATATCTTGGAGAGCCAGTGATTTGAATCCTTTCAGATGGAAAAGAACCGTATTCTTGAAGGAGTCGCTTTTCGTATGGTCCATACACACATGTTACATCTGGCAGAACATAATTTATGAGGTCTTTTTCGCTTTTAGAAATGTTCTCTTCTATGTGGAAGTAACCCGGATGCTCCTCATGGATAATCCCATGCTGTATGGCTACAACAGGTATTCCAAGCCTTCTGGCGGCAGATACAGCAGGATATCTCAAAGCTCCATATTCATTATAGATGAATACGAGAGAAGGTCTCACTCTTCCGAAAATATTCATATACTCATCGAAAGCACTCGCTGATTCTCGATATGTGGTTTGAAGAATATATCTTGATATGAAAGTAATATCCAGATATGGAATTTTCAGTTTCTTGTATGGATTCACAGGAAGAATATATGAATTATTCAAAGCATCTATTTTTTTCTGGAATCTTTTTACCCTATTGATAGGAAGTGGAAGAAAAATTCTCATAATCTTAAAACCTCTTTCTTTAAGAATTTCTATAATTTTTTCATTGACATTATCCACATATCTGTTGTTACGATATATGATGGAAGTAATCCCCTCTATCACAATCACATCCGCATTTTTGTTAGGTGTATTTCTAGATATTTTTTTATAATACATGTATCTCAAAAATATTGAAAAAAATCTTATAAAAAGATCTTTTCCTTTAGGAGCAGTTTCTATGTTTTTCGCACAAACATTTCTAATAGACCACCACAAGGAAGCACCATTGTAGATGAACTGACTTTTTAGTTTCAATCCTTTATTTTCCACTGAGAGAAGCGTTTCCTTTCTCAAGCAAACACCTATTTCAGCATTTCCCATTCGAGGGGTTCATCCTCTGGAATCTCAGTAGTTGCTCTTTTTCCAACTACATCATCAATATACTTTGGGGAAATGCCTGTGGCAGGACGCTTAAATGTTATCATTTCTCTCGTAATAACCTCCCCTTCATGTATTGTCCTGAGCGCAACAAGGCTCCTTCTGGCATACATCCGAGAGTTTTCTTCACACGGGGCAACATCTTTGTGTCGAGAACCTATGATTTTTCGAATCTTTTCAGAGCGATTCCTGAAGTTTTTTAAATCCGAGACATCCATAGAATGAAAATGGTCATTTCCCTCGATTGTCTTATCAAGTGTGAAATGCTTTTCTATTATAACTGCACCAAGAGTGTAAGCAGTTGTCAGGACTTCCATGTTATCCGACGGATATGTATGGTCAGAATACCCTATAACATACTCTGGAAATCTTTTGTAGAGGGAAGAGATCATTCCTAAGTTAGCATCCTCATCTTTGGTGGGATAACACAGTATGCAGTGAAGTAGAGCTATATCAACATTAGACACACTACGTATCCATCTTATCGCCTCGTCAATTTCTTCTAAGGTAGATGCCCCCGTAGAAAGAAGTATGGGTTTTCTCTTTTTAGCAATATATTGAAGAAATGGCTTATTGCTTATATCCGATGATGAAACTTTAAACGCCGGAACAAGCTCATCAAGATAATCAACACTTTCAACATCAAACGGAGTGGATAGAAAGATTATGCCCTCTTTTTTTGCATAGGCGGCTAGTTCTTTATACTCTTTCCGCCCGAAAGAATCATATTTTTTAAACAACTCGTACTGAGATGTGGTTTTTTCCTTAGTCGTGTCCCAATATGCAGGCGATTTTTTCGATGCCAGTTTCTCCGCCTTATATGTCTGAAACTTTATAGCGTCCGCACCGCCTCTTTTCGCCTCTCGTATCATGATCTTTGCCGCACTAATGGGGGAGATTCCTTTTTTTATAGCAATATCATAGTAGTTGACTCCAGCTTCCGCTATTATGAAAGCTCTTTCTCCTTCATACACAGCTCTATCTCCGATGTATATTTTTCTTACCATGTTATGCACCACCAATAGTCTTTTTAATTTTTTTAATTTTCTTTCGGGACACATCCACTTTTTCTATGTGTTTCTCAAACATTATGTGTTTTCCTACATTTTCTCTTTCTCTAATAGACATCAGTTAAGGGATGAATAGTTATCGTATATAATTCTTATCACTCTGTCTACACCACCGCGAATGTCATATTTCAAGCACCTTTCTCTCATCTTTTTTCTCAAATTGTAAGAGGAAAGAATGCCCAATACCGCATCTGCTATGTCTTCTTCTGTAATCTCACCCCCCATTCCGAGATATTTTACACATTTACTATTATGTACAAAAAGATGGCGGGATTCTCTCTCGTTCTGTGACATCGAAATAGAAGGAACACCCATACTAACCAGTTCATATATTGTCCTCCCATTGGATGTTATGGCAAGGTCTGTATCTTGCATCTCCATAGCCATAAGATGAACATCCTTCTTAACCATAATTTTAAAACCAGAGTTTTTCATAGAAGACACCACCTCTTCAAGTTCATCTAAATATGAAAATGCTGGACCAACTATAACCTCTATAAGAAAATTTTTTTTATTGAGTAGAGACAGAGCGCGCAGTGTTTTCTCAGTTAGGTTTGAAGGGTCTGAGCCTCCAAATAGCAGGAGTATCTTTTTTACATCTTTTGAAACATTTATTTTAGGATTAAATATATAAAATTCATCGCGCAAACATACATATTCATATCCAAAATAATGATTAGAAGGCGGATTCGCATTCTCATACAGCGCATTTATAACGACATCAGCAAGTTCAGCTCCGTCTCCCAAATCTTCAAAATTAACAACAAAATATTCCATCTCTTTAAGTTTCTTAATGTATCTAGAATCTGTATCTAATATATCATTAATAATTATATTATAATTCATATCTCTAAGTATGTCTATAACATCCTCTCTATCAGGATTAAATTTATAAACCTGATATTTGCTTTCCAATATCTTTTTTACACCTTCTTTTTTAGTCTCATCCATCAAAAACAATATCTCATTATAAAGATCCAACCTATGTGCGAGGGTGAGCGCTCTATAGACATGTCCCATACCCATCTCCTTGTTCCCATCCACTCTGAAAACGATTTTCAGTTTTTTCATGTAGTTCTCAGCGACCCACCAATCCTCTTTAGTGTCTATATCAACAGATTCGTATGCGGGCATAGGGAAAATAGTTATCTTTTTTCCCATTCTACTGTTTTCCTTTACAAATCCTCTTTTTGTAATCAAAAAAGCACCGGTTTCTTGGTAAATCGGACTTAGTTGTTGCCGGTTCTTTCTCTCAGAATACATCGGTATAAACCGGTTCTCTTCTTTAATCCAGTAAAGGTGTCTTTTCTCACTTCCAGCTATCAATGTATCATACTCTTTTAGAGATATCTCTTCAATAGCTGCATCCAGAGTCTCTGAAGTGAGGAGCGGGCTTGTCGGTTGAATAGTGACAACATAATCGTATTTTTTTCCCTTCAATTCCTCAAAGGAATGGGTAGCATGATAAACTACCGGGTCAAGTGTTGTGGTGTCCTCTGCCAGGTGCGGAGGACGAATTATGGCATCTGCGCCGTAGAGTTTCGATATTTCATATATCTCCTCATCATCTGTGCTGACGAGAACAGCATCTATATATTTAGATGATAAACATGTATTTATAGAATAATAAATCAGAGGTCTCCCGTTCAGAATTCTCAGATTTTTTCTTGGTATTCCTTTGCTTCCGCCTCTTGCGGGAATTATGGCAAGTATCTTAGCACCATTTTCATCTGGCATTAATTCTCAAATTATGGCCTTCCCCATTTAAACTTTGCCATATGAGTGCTGTGTTGCACAAATAGTTTTATAAGCCATGGTGCTATACCCCTTCCGATATACAACAAAGCCACGGAAAGGGATGCACCATGGCTCAGGAACAAGTAAAGAAGAACTATATAAGAAATTGGCCCGAGTATAACGAACGCCTTGTGAGAAGAGGAGAGATGTACATAGATCTTGATTTGAAATGTACATAGATCTCGATTTCATTGAAAGATGGGATGAGGAGATAAAGAAACGGAATGATGGTAAGAGAGGCAGACCATATCTATATCCCGAAACGCTCATTAGATTTTCAGCCATCATATATGAGTTGTT